>NZ_JALHBK010000010.1:0-278362 GCF_031570565.1 Nonomuraea sp. 3-1Str | reverse complement strand
GATCAAACTCTCCAAAAAAGGTCTGAACCTAACTGAAAAAAGGAATCCGTCACCGAAATGACGGGGTTGTGCATCATGCACTGGCTTTTAACACACTGTTGAGTTCTCAAGAAACGGACGCGTACTCCCCAGAACTGCGAGAGGCGCTTTTCGCTTCGGTCTTTCGTTGTGTCTTTATTCTTTCAGCGACCCGATTTACTGTCAAATTCGGCGCTTCCGGAATTCGGACTCCGCCCCGTCTCCGAGGCAACTCTCCAACCCTACTCCGACATCTGACCGATGTCAAAGCCGCTGTCCAGAGGCACCGTGCAGACGCACAGTGATCCGCCGGATGGCGATGGGACTGGGGAGAGGCCCTGAGCGAGGCCGGCGATCACCGCCGTCCTCGTGGGACTGGTGAACTCTATGCAGCCCTTCCCGAACCGTCAAATCAACGGATTCACGAGCCCTTTGCGGTGTTCCCGCCCAGCCCCGGGTAGGTACATGACGTGCGCGATCAACCTGCCCTACCCAGAGCGCTCATCGTCCTGCTGGGAATCGCCGGGGCGGTCATCGCCCTGTTCGGGATGCGTGAGGTCGCGTCCATCCTCGGCCCGGTCGTGCTCGCGCTCGTCCTCGTCATAGCCGTCTCGCCGGTGCGCCGGTGGCTGCAGCGGCGCGGCGCGCCCGGCTGGTCGCAGGTCCTCCTGCCGTTCCTGATCGTGGTGCTCGTCCTTCTCGGCATGGTCGCGGTCGCGACGTACTCGGTGACGCAGCTCGCCACGCTGCTCCCCACGTACGCCCCGCAGTTCCAGAAGCTCCTCAGCGACGCGCAGAGCTTCGCGGCGGCGCACGGCATCAGCAACAGCATGATGAACGACGCGGTCAAGGCCATCGACGTGGACAAGATCGTGGGCGTCGTGCAGAGCCTGCTGTCCAGCCTGGTCGGCGTCCTGTCCAGCCTGTTCCTGATCGTGGTGCTGCTGCTCGCGATGTGCCTGGACGCGCCCGTGACCGCGAGGATCCTGGCCGCCGGGCACGCCCACCAGCACCGGCTGGTGGCCGCTCTGGACACGTTCGCCGACAAGACCCGGCGCTACCTCATCGTCTCCACGGTGTTCGGACTGATCTGCGCGGTGCTGGACACGGCGGCGCTGTCGATCCTCGGCGTGCCGCTGCCCGTGCTGTGGGGCGTCCTGGCGCTGATCACGAACTACATCCCGAACGTCGGCTTCGTCCTCGGTCTCATCCCGCCCGCCCTGCTGGCCCTGCTCGACGGCGGCGTCAAGCAGATGCTGCTGGTCATCGCCGCGTACTGCGTCATCAACGTGGTGATCCAGTCGTTCATCCAGCCGAAGTTCCTGGGCGACGCGGTGGGGTTGTCGACGACGATGACGTTCCTGTCGCTGATCCTCTGGGCGTTCGTGCTCGGGCCGCTGGGGGCGCTGCTGGCGATTCCGCTGAGCCTGTTCGCGCGGGCCCTGCTGGTGGACAGCGATCCGCGCGCCACCTGGGCCTCCGCGCTGTTGTCCGGTACGCCGCCGGACGAACCGCCCGCCGCCGCGCCGCCCGGCACCCCACCTCCGACGGAGTCGCGCGCGCCGGCCGCGACCGGAGACCCGGTGACCGAGAACGCCAAGGCGGCCGGAAGTCCGGTCCAGCGGCGGCGATGACGCCGGGGCCGGGCGGACTCAGGTGAGAAGGCGGCCCAGCGGGACGCCGCTCAGCCGCTTGACGTCGTGGGACAGGTGGGCCTGGTCCGCGTAGCCGGACGCCGCCGCCACCTCCGCCAGGGCGACACCCGAGCGGGCCAGCCGCAGCGCGTGCTGGAACCGCACGACGCGCTGGAGCGTCTTGGGCGGGTAGCCGAACCCGGCCACGCTCCTGCGGTGGAGCTGCCGCTCGCTGAAGCCGAGCTCCCGGGCTGCCTCCCGAACGCTCGACCCCGACCGCAGCGCCGCGACCAGGGCGGGGGCCGCCGGGTCGGCGGGCGCCGTCTCCCGGATGCGGGCGGTGACGGCGGCCCGCATGAGGCGCAGGCGATCGGCGAGTGCGTTCTGCGGAGAGTCCGGTGACAGGACGGGGCGCCAGGCCGGGGCGTCCAGCGAGGCGAGGGTGACGCGCTCGTCGCGCAGCCAGTGGACGGGCACGCCGAACACCTCGCCCGTCGCGCCCGGCCGGAACCGGATGCCGGCGTACCTGTCGCCGGGCAGCATGGGCGCGGGCATCGGCCCCGTGTCCGGGCCCGCCACGAAGAGCCCGCCGGGCCCCCAGATGAGGTCGACGCAGCCGTCCGGCACCACGAGCTGTGTGCCTCCGGCCTCGCTGACGTGCGACCACTCGCACACGACCCGGCCGGCGAGCCCGGGCGCGGGCGGCCGTTCCTCGTACATCCCTCCACGCTAGGCCACGGCACCGACAGCGTGGAGTGAGGGCTCAGGCGTTCAGGCGGCCGTACGCGCGCAGGGTCTTGAGGCGTTCGACGGTCACGTAGCCGCCCCACTCGTGCTCGACCAGCGGCGTCCACATCGTCCAGTTGCCGTTCCACCCGCCTTCGGGCGACTGGGCGGCGGCCAGCGCGTCCAGGTGCCGGTCCAGCAGCCCGGCGTCGAACAGCGGCAGCCGCAGCGGCGACGGCGCGAAGTCCAGCGGGAAGTGCGCCTCGCCGGAGGCGTCCGGGTCGAGGGCGACGGTGTCCAGGATGGCGGGCCGCAGCCGGGCGAACTCGGCCTCCGCCCGCTCGCGGTCCGGCGCCTGCTCCAGGAAGGCGACGACGGCCCGCGCCTCGTACGGCGTGGTGCGCTCGACGGCGGCGATCCGCGTCCAGCAGAACCCGGTGGCCGGCTCCAGCCAGGGATGGCGGACGCGGTGCTTGTGCAGGAGCGCGACGATGGAGGCGGTCGGCACGAGGTTGCCCGGCGGGTCGTCGCCGGTCTCCCACCAGGGCGCGCGGGCCATGCCACGCACGCTGGGGAGCACGAACGGCACGCCGCCGTCCCCCGCCGTCACCGACAGCAGGTAGTCGCACGCCGGGGGCACCATCGGGTCGGCGAACGCGTCCAGCTCGTCGAGGATGTGGAAGGCCACCTCGACCGGCTCGGGCTGGCTGGCGGCGCCGCGCAGGTCGGGTTCGAGCGCGTTGCCGAAGCCGCCGTCGGCGTTTCGGTAGCAGCGCAGCGCGTCCAGCACCGGTCGCGCCTGTCCGCCGGCGAACAGCGCGGCGAAGCGCAGCCGGTCGATCAGCCTGCCGTGGAGCTCCAGGTAGGCGGCGGCACGGGCGAGCATGCCGTCGCCTGTCGTGTTCGTGTCCATGGGCGGACGCTATCCGGCACGGCACGCCCGGCTCTTGTAGGAAACGGACGTCCTAGACGGCGGAGGTGACGCGTGCCCTGCCTGTGGCCTCGTCCGGGGCGGCCGTCAGGCGGGACGCGACGCGGCGGCCCCACGGCATGGCGACGAACAGCAGCGGCAGCAGCACGATGGACGCCCGCGACCACTGCGAGTGCAGGAACCACCAGGTGTCGACGTCGAACTGGGTCATGTACAGGTAGCCGTAGGCGGCCCACGCCGACCCGCCGATGATCGCCGGCCACGCGAACCGGGTCGGCCGGGCGATCAGGAACGGCATGAACCACAGCAGGTACTGCGCGCCGAGCCGCGGGGTGACGACCATGAAGATCAGCAGGATGGCCGTGGTCATGTCGATCGGGTCGGCCCGCCGCCAGAGGAAGATCACGCCGACGACGCAGGCGTAGATGAGGTTGGTGCCGAACTTGGCGAGATCGGCCCGCAGCTCCCAGTTGCCGCCGGTGAACCACGGGGTCCAGCCCCATTCGCCGACGATCGGGCGGATGTCCTGGATGGTCTTGATGACCTCAGGGATCTGCTGGAGCGTGGTGCCCGCGAAGACGGGCAGGGTGACCAGGAAGAACAGCGGCACCAGGCCGGTCATGAACAGCGCCGCCACCCGCGCGCGCAGGTGCGGCAGGAGCAGCAGCATGCCGGGGACGAGCCAGATCGGCCAGCTCTTCGCGCACAGGGCGAGGCCCATGAGCAGGCCCGCCAGGCAGGCCCGCTTGAGGTCGGCGCGGTCGGTCGGGCCGGGCGTCAGCGCTCGCCGGAGCATGCCGCCGGGGCCGAGCACGCGGTACACGGAGGCGCGCCAGCCGTAGGCCGTCACACCACGGCGGACGCGGGCGACGACCCGGGTGGTGACGCCGGCGCGGTCGTGCGGGCCCGGCCCGCGCGCCACCACGAACGCGGCCACGCCGAAGACCAGCGCCACCGGCTCGACCTGGCCATGGATGCAGGCCACCAGCAGCGCGAGCGGGTTGAGCGCGTACTGCAGGGCGCGCAGCGACGCCTTGGGGCCGCCGGCCAGCTTGGCCACGAGCGGGATCAGGACGATGTCCGCGACGACGGTGACCAGCCGCCCGGCGTACTCCCACGGGATGCCCAGCCACAGCAGGATGCCGTAGACGTACGGGATCGTCGGCAGGAAGTGCCAGCCGCCCTCGCTGGCCAGCACGGGGTCCTGGCCGTTGAGCACGGCCTCGCCCGCGGGCTTGAAGCTCTCGACGAAGTCGACGGGCTGCCACGAGTCGTGCGCCGCGGTGAACAGCAGCAGCACGCGGACGGCGACGCCCACGACCACTGCGACGACGATCGGCGGCCGCCAGTCACGCCACTGGGCGATGACGGCGAACACGACTCCTGCGACGAGGACTGTCCCGGTGAGAAATGCGTATTCCATGGCGGGTCTAGCCTGCCGTACTCGCCTGGATGCTGCTACTTGCGAGGGCATTCTTATCCCCGACATGGCGGGTCGTACCGCGATAGACCGTGACCGTCTGTGTTGAACTCTTTCCATGGGGGGATCGCAGGTCAACCGGGCTCTGGCCCGGCTCTACTTCGAGGTGAAAGATGAGCTTCGCGACCCGGTCGCCGCCTGGGCGAAACTCACAGCAAATTCTGAGGTGTACCGTCGCGCCCGGGGCGGGCGGCGCGTGCCGCTGGACGACGGGACGGCGGCGGAGCTGACGGCCGCGGCCATCGTGCACACGGTCGCCGAGCACGGCGCGGACCGGGTGGCCGCGCTCGCGACCTCGCCGCTGGCGGGGCTGGTGGGCGCGCTGGGCGGCGCGGTCCTGACCGAGCAGCCGAGCGCGCCGCGGCAGGTGCTCGGCCCCGGCTTCCGCGGTCCGGAACCGGACGACTGGCCGCGTGTCGCGTACGTGATGCTCTGGGGTGAGAACAACCGGCTGACCCGCACGCCCGGCACGCCGTCGGTGATCGCCGGACGGTACAAGGGGCAGAAGGTCGTCGCGATCGGGCCGCATCCGACGCGGCTGTCGGACGAGACCCTGGTCGTGCGGCCGGGCACGGACGGCGCGCTGGCGATGGCGATGGGGCATGTGCTGCTCAGCGAGTTCCTGGTGGAGCGGCCGGTGTTCGCCGAGCACGCCCTGGACCACACCGACCTGCCGTGTCTCGTGCGGCTGCGCGAGGTGGGCGGGTCGTGGGTGGCGGGCTGCGGCATCGGGCGGCGCGCGGACCGGCTCAGCGTGTACGGCGGGCCGCGGGGCGAGGCGGTGGAGGTGCTGCTGCCGCGCTTCGACGACGGGCCGGGCGCGCTGCGGCGCGGGGTGCCGGTGCGGCGCTACGGGGATCTGCTGGTGACGACGGTGTTCGACCTGCTGCTGGCGGTGTACGGGGTCGCCAGGGAAGGGTTGCCGGGCTGCTGGCCGGGCGGCTACGACGACCGGGGCGAGCCGTACACACCCGCCTGGCAGGAGCCGCTGACCGGGGTGCCGGCCGCGCGGGCGGTCAAGGTGGCGCGGGAGCTGGGTGCGACGGCGGAGCGGACCGGAGGCCGGTGCGTGATCGTGCCGGGGCGGCTGGAGACGGCGCACGCCGACACCGCGTACCGGGCGATGCTGGCGCTGCTCGTGCTGGCCGGGTGCGGGCGCGGGTGGGCGCAGGAGGAACGGGGCGACGAGGTGGCGCTGGTGCCGTACCTGTGCCTGCACGCCCTGGGCGAGGACGGCGCGAACGTGGGGAAGCTGTGCTGGCCGCTCGCCGACGGCGTGCTGAGCGGGCGCACGGCGCGGTCGGTGCTGGTGGAGGCGGTGCGCGACGGGCTGCCGATGGCTCCCGCGCCGCGGGTGCTGGCGCTGCCGCGGCCGATCTACCCGGTGCCGCCCGAGCTGGACCTGCTCATCGGACCGGACGACAGGTGCGACGTGGCGCTGCCGGACGCGGGGCTGGTGGCCGACGCGGTGGCCAAGCTGGCGGTGGGGCGCGTGGACCCGGTCCCGGCGCGGGCGGAGAGTTCGTCCGCGCCGGGACCGATGCGGCTGATGGTGGACCACGCGTGGATGCACGAGTACGGGGAGGCGCTGCCGACCTACCGGCCGCCCGGGCCGGGGCTGCCGGTGAAGCCGACCGAGCTGGTGCCCTACCTGCCGCTGGTTCCGTTCATCCCCTGAGCTCTCTCAGCCCGTGAAACCTTTGAAGATGCCGGTGAACTCGTAGGCCGACTGGGCGATGCCGCTGCACGTCGGCGAGACGCCGCCGCCGGGGCAGCCGCCGTTGTCGCGGCCGGCGGACCAGAAGCCCATGAAGCCGATGTGGTTGGCGTTGGCCCAGTCGCGCAGTTCGCGGGCGTCGGCCTGGGTGGTGGTCATGCCGGTGTCGTTGCGGCCGATCATCGGGGTGACGCCGAGCATCCGCCTGAGCTGGGCGTCGGACCGGGACGGCCAGACAGTCCTCATCTGGGCGAGGGTGGCCCGGGCCGCCGAGATCATGGCGTCGCCCCAGTCGCCGGTGTGGCCGAAGTTCATGAGCATCGGGTTGACGACGACCTCCAGCCCGCGGGCGGCGGCGTCCTGGAGGATCTGCAGCGAGAACGGGTCCACGCCGTAGTCCTGGCCCTGCACCCGCAGCGTGTAGCGAACCGTCGTGCCCCGCTCGGCCTGGAGCTGCCTGAGCGCGGTGTTGACCTTGGTCACGTCGATGGACGCCTCGACGTCGACGTCCAGGTGGTTGGTGCCGACGGTGTCGAGCACCTTCTTGTACGCGGCGAGCAGCGCGGCCGCGCTGCCGCAGGCGTGCTCCAGGTAGGGGCCCATCGCGCCGCCGCTGGCCACGACGACCTGGCCGCCCTGGGCCTGGAGTGCCTTGACGTCGCCGATGATCCGCGGGTCGGCGAGCGGGATCGTGCCGCCCCAGGCGGGGTTGCAGCCGGTGCTGTCGCCGAGGACGAAGGCGAGCGTGTAGTTCTTGACGCCGGTGGCGGAGGCCGCGGCCGTCAGGGAGGGCGTGGTCATGGTGATGTCGATGTACGGGGCGTACCGGATGGCTCCCGTGGGCGGCGGCGTGGTCCCGGTCGTCCGGGCGGTGGCGGTGGCGCTGTAGGCGGAGCAGTTGCCGGCGGCGTCGCAGGCGCGTACGCGGAAGCCGTAGGCCGTGTCGGCGCTCAGGCCGGTCGCGGTGTAGGTGGTGGACGTGACGGAGGCCGGGGCGCCGTTGTCACGGGAGACCTCGTAGCGGGCGACACTGCCGGAGTCGTCGGTGGAGGCGTTCCAGGAGAGGGTGAGGCTGGAAGCGGTCGCGCCGGCGGCGGACAGGCCGGCGGGCACCGTGGGCGGCCGGGTGTCGGGGGCGCCGCCGGGGCCGTCGAGGACGACGTCGTCGGCCAGGTAGGCGGACTGGCCGTACCAGCCGTTGACGTACACCGTCACGGTACGGGTGCCGGCCGGGGCGGTGAAGGAGGTCGTGAGCTGTGCCCACTGCGAGCCGGGTGCACCCCAGGTGCTGACCTCCACGCCCGTGCCGGTGGCGCCGAGGAAGACGTACGAACCCTGGACCCAGGCGGACAGGCGGTAGGTGGTGCCGGGCTGGACGGTCACGGTCTGCCCGCAGCGGGCGTAGTCGCTGCCGGCCGGGGTGCCCTGGAGGGCGCGGGCGCCGCCGTGGACGGGCGAGGAGACGGCCGCGGCGGTGCCGGAGCAGGTCCAGCCGGCGAGGTCCGACTCGAAGCCGGGGTTGGGGAGGATGTTGGCGGCGGCGGCCGGGGCGGCGTTCAAGACGGTGAGGCCCGTCAGACCGGTGGCGAGCGCGACGGCCGCCACGAGTCCCCGGATGCGGAGCTTCATGGGGGGTGTCCTTTCGTGGGAGCGCCCCACCGCGCGGGGCGCGCGGTGGGGCGGTGGTACGGCGGGCTCCTGGTCCGGCGGGTCAGAAGCCGGCGGTGATCCGGGTGAACTCCCAGTCGGCCTGCGAGATGCCGCTGCAGTTGGACACGACGCCGCCGCCGGGGCACGGGCGGTCACGGTTGACGGCCCAGTAGGCGAGCCTGGTCAGGCCCTTGCCCTTGGCCCAGTCACGGATCTGCGTCCACGTGGCCGGCGAGGTCAGCTCCTGCTGGTCGGACAGTCCGTTCATGCCGGAGATGCCCATGTGCGCGTATGCCTGGGCGTCGCTCCAGCCGAAGGCGTTCTTGAGGGCGTTCTTCAGGCCCTCGGAGGCGTTGACGGTGTCCTGGTAGATGTTGGTGCCGCCGAAGTCGAACGGCATGATCGTGTAGTTGTCGATCGGCACGCCGAGGGCCTTCGACTGGTTGATCAGACGGACGCCATGCGCGTTGGGACCGGTCTTGGTCGTGCCGAAGGTGACGACGACCTTGACGCTCGGGTTGTTCTGCTTGACGATCTTCAGGCCGTTCAGGATGCGGTCCTGGACGGTGTAGTTCTCGAACTCGTCGGTGTTCTCGATGTCGAAGTCGACCACGGCGGGGCCGACGGCGTTGATGACCTGCTGCACCGCGCCCGCGAACGCCTGCGGCGTCGAGCAGTTCGGGCCGAGCTTGTTGCCCTGCCAGCCGCCGAAGGAGACCTGGACGCTGCCGCCCGCGGACTTGACGGCCGAGATGGCCTGCGCGTCGGCGCCGCCGGTCAGTGGGCGCTGACCGTCCCACGCGGGAGTGCAGCCGCCGCTGGACAGGATGAACGCCATCGTGAACGACTTGACGCCGGTCGCGCTCATCACCGAGGCGGGGGCGGGCGGGTTGCCCCAGCCCATGTAGAGGTAGGGGGCGCCGGGCATCTTGGTGCCGCCGCCCGTGCAGCCGCTGGTGGTGCCGGTCACCGAGGCGCCGGCGGACTCGCCGGCCGAGTTGTAGGCGCGGACCGTGTACGTGTGCGTGGTGCAGGTGCCGAGCGAGCCGATCGTGGCCGTGGTGCCGGTGACCGTGGCGCGCACCGTGGAGCCCTCGTAGACGCGGTAGCCGGTGACGGTGCCGGTCGAGGCGGTCCAGGACACGGCGATCGAGCTGCTGGTGGTCGAGGTCACCCGTGGGGAGCCGGGGGTGGAGGGGGCGCCCGGCGTGCCCGGGTCGCCGCTGACGGGCTTCCACAGGGCCGGCACGATGGGCGGCTCCCAGCCCACCTGCGAGGTGTGGGCCTGGATGCACTCGTAGTCGACGCCGTTGTAGGTGACGCGGGCGCCGACGGCGTAGGAGACGTTCGGCTGCCACTGGGCGGCGAACGCCGCGGAAGTGCTCGGGACGGCGGTGGCGCCGGCGGCGGGCACAGACGTGGCGGCTCCGGCGCCGATCATGGCTACGGCGGCGAGTAAGGCGAGGAACATGCGACGGAATCTCATGGCATTTCCCTGGAAGTGCGGCTTCACGGGTGGGGGGTGCGCGGGGCGCCCGGTCCGGCGCCTTCCGCCCGAGGTGCCGTACGGCTCGCACCGGGGGGTGAAAGCGCGAGCCGTACGGCACGGCCCGCACGGGTGGGGCGGGCTCCTGGAGAGGCGGGGTGGTGGCTCGCTGGGGGTGTCAGGTCAGGGCGGGGGGTGGCGGCGAGCGGGTCATGGCTCCCCGATTCAAGATTTCTTTTAGGAAAGTTTCCTAAGAGTTGGGGTGATCGTAGCCTTGACACCCGGTCCTTACAAGACCCAAAGAAGGACAGACATGCGAAGGCGCCGCGGCCCGGTCGGCCACGGCGCCGGTGGTCCCGCGCCCCAGGGGATCAGGGGCGGCGGGTGATGCGGACGTCGTCCACGCCCGCCTCGACCAGCGAGGCGCCTGAGACGTCCGCCGCGTCGATCACGACGCGGACCGTCTGGCCCGCGAACGCCGTCACGTCCGCCGTCGCCGCGCTCCACGAGCCGTTGCGGTTGGCCGCCGCTCCCGCCTGCTGCAGGACGGTCGCGGTGGTGTCGCCCACCACCCGCACGCGCAGGTAGTCCGCGCTGGAGCTGTTGGAGCCGTGCGCGAGGTACCACGACAGCGACAGGCTCAGCGTGCCGCCCGAGGGCAGCGCGATCGGCGGCGACTGGATCGAGGTGACGCCGCCGTCGACGTCGTGGTCACCGGCGGCGGTGCCGGCGAGCCGGCCCGTCACCAGGTCGTTGGCGCCGCTGACGGTGGTGCCGAGCTGCTTGGCCCCGGACGAGGTGGTGTCCGCGGGGTCGCCGCGCTCCCACTGCCCGGCCGTGGCCGTGTCAGTGCCGGACGGGTCGGCGGTCCAGGCCGTGGCCGACTCGAACGTGTCGGAGTACACGGTCTCCCCCGGGGTGCCGGTGCCGCAGTACTGGGAGTCCTTGCCGATGATCCGGTAGACGCAGTCGGAGTACTCCAGGAAGCGGAGCACGGCCTCGCGGTTGCGGGTGGTCTGCGGGCCGATCTGCTCGTCGGGCGGGTAGAAGCCCGGGCTGGTGCCGGTCGGGTACATCTCGAAGGTGAAGCTGAAGATCTTGTAGACGCCCCACATCCAGTCGTCGATGGTGCCGTCGGTGATGTAGAGGTCGCTGGCCTGCTCGGGCGTGTAGCCGTTGGAGGAGGTCATGCTCCTCCCCAGCGCCGCGTGGGCGTCCCGGTCGTCCTGGGTCAGGCCGGGCGCCGTGTCGGCGTAGGTGTAGCCGTACGGCCACAGCACCAGCTCGCTGTAGGTGTGCCAGTCGAGGTGCGCCTTGATCTGCTGGACACCGCCCACGACCCGGCCGCGCACCCAGTCGGCGACCGCCCTCACCTCGGTCGCCGACTCGCCGGACGAGCCGCGGTACGTCTCGCTGGACGTGGAGCCGGACGAACCGCCGCAGCAGCCCCAGTTGTAGGCCCAGTTGCGGTTGAGGTCGGTGCCCACGGCCGAGGAGCCGCCGTTCGGCTGCCGGTTCTTCCGCCAGGACCGGTAGGAGCCGGTCGCGATGTCGTACTCGCCGCCGTCGGGGTTGAGGTCCGGCATGATCCAGATCTCCCGGGTGTTCACCAGGTCGGTGATCCGGCTGTCACTGCCGTAGTTGTCGGCCAGCAGGTGCATGATGTACAGCGCCATCTCGACCGTGAGGTGCTCGCGGGCGTGCTGGTGGGCGGTGAAGAGCACCTCGGGCTCCGCCTCGTCCGTGCCCACGTTGTCGCTGATCTTGACACCGACGAGCTTCCTGCCCTCGTACGACGTCCCGTACGTGAACGTGCTGGCGATCCCGGGATGGGCGGCGACCAGCGCGTTCACGTCGGCGGTCATCTCGGCGTAGGTGTGGTAGCCGGAGTCCGACGGCGGGAAGTCGGCGGTCCCGGCGTCGGACCGGGGTGCGGGGCGCGGCACCTCCGTCACCCGGTAGCCGAGGCGCGTGATCGCGGTCACCTCGGCCTCCGTGGCCGTGACCAGGACCGAGTTCTTCGTCACCTCCTCGATCGCGGCGCCGGTGGCGGCGACGGCGCTGCGCTGCCGCGCGTCGGACGGGCCCTGTACGCGGTACTGCCGGTTCGGCGGCGGCTCGGCGGAGGCCCCCGCCCCGGTGGCGCCGGTCAGGCAGAGCAGTCCCAGGACGGCTAACAGGATGACAAAACGGCGTTGCACCTCGTCCTCCTCGGACGCGTGGGCTGGATGTTGACACGCGCCTGAACTGAGAGTGAGGACAGTCCCTTGCCAGGAGAAGGCCCAATTCTCCGCCCAGGGCCGCGCGCCTGCCGAAGCGGTGCGAGCATGGCAGACGCGCGGCGGCTGAGCTGGCGTCATTCCAAGAAGTTGACCGGTCAGAAGTCGTCGGCCGTCCGGATCCGGTCACGCACCCACACGCCCGCCGGCTTGAGCCGGAAGGTGCCGGTGAAGGGGCCGCCCGGGCAGGTGCCCTCGGTGAAGACCGCGCCGGAGCGCTCGTCGTCGGAGTAGTTCCAGTTGACCCAGCTGATCTTCTTCTGGGCCATCAGGTCGAGGTACTGCTGCGCCCGGGTGAAGTTGTTCGAGCCGTCGCCGGAGGCCGTCTGCGTGCCGTACTCGGTGACGAACATCGGGATGCGGTCGGCGGCCCGGCTCAGCGCGTTCAGGTACTCGGAGCCGTGGGAGGCCGCGTAGAAGTGGAACGTGTACATGATGTTGGTGGCGTTGACAGGGTTGTTGACGACCTCGCTCTCCGTCGCCCCGTCGGAGACGCCCAGCGAGGACCAGGCGCGGGTGCCGACCAGAATGGGCGCGTCGGGGTCGTACTGGCGGATGACCGGGATGATCTGGTGGGCGTAGTTGCGGATCGTGGACCAGGAGACGCCGCTCGGCTCGTTGGCGATCTCGTACAGGACGTTGTCCTTGGCGTTGTGCCGCTGGGCGATCTCGGTGAAGAACGTCTTGGCGCGTGACAGGTTGTAGGTGGGGTCGCCGGGGTCGAGCATGTGCCAGTCGACGATCGCGTACAGGCCGCGGGAGGTGGCCTGCTCGATCAGGTTGTGGACCCGGTCGGTGAACAGCCGGGGATCGGTCTCGTACCCGTCCTCCTGGATGTACATGGAGATGCGCAGGACGTCGGCCTTCCAGTCGGTGGCCAGGGCGTCGAGCGAGGCCGTGTTGAGGCACTGGTAGTACCACTGGAGGCCGTGCGTGCTCATGCCGCGCAGCTGGATCTGCTTGCCGTTCTTGTTGCACAGGCGCACGCCGCACACGCTGAGCCGGCCGTTGGCCTCGACCGGGGTGCCGGTGGCGGGCGGCGGGGCGCCGTCGGTGACGGTGAGGCGGTCGAGGTTCGGTCCGCCGTTGGCGGTGGTGGCCGAGGCGCGGACGGTGTTGGCGCCGGCCTTGAGCGTCGCGGCGACGGTGACGTCCTGCCAGGTGGTCCAGGCGCCGGTGCCCGGGAAGTCCCTGGAGACGGAGGCGCCGTTGACGGTGATGGACATGGGGCGGTTCGCGGTGGTGCCGTTGGCGAACCGGAGGACGAGGGAGGCGGCGCCGGCGGTGGCGGCGTTGACGGTGAACTCCACGGATGAGCCGGTGACGTTGTCGTAGTTGACGAAGCCCGTGCCGGTGTAGCCGGCGTGGTTGGACTCGACGACCCCTTGGGAGATCGTCGCGCTCTCGGCCTGGTACTCGGTGGCGGCCCTCGCCTGGGCCTGGGCGGGGGCGGCCTGGAGACCTGCCGCTATCAGCGGGATCAGTACGGCTGAACGTGCGAATCGGTGCATGGGGGGTGCTCCTACTCGTTTATTAGGAAACTTTACTAACGAGTATGGGGAGCATAGATCGGCCCCATTTCGCGCACAAGACCCAATCTGACTGGAGTCGTCAAGTCGCGTCACGCGAGCTCGAACGTTTGTACGTCACTCCGAGTACGGACGCGGTAGCTTTCCCGCAGCCCTGGACACCGTAGACACCCGAACCGCCGGATACTTCGCCGAGTTCACCGAGGTAGGCCTCGGTGACACCGACGCCCGATACCTGTGGAGAGACTTGATGTCCACGAAGACGTACCGCTACCAGTCCGAGTACGCCCAGCAGATCCGCGCCGAAGGTGTCGCCGTCGGCAAGGTCGAGGGTGAGGCTGTGATGCTCATACGCGTCCTCGAAGCGCGGGCCGTGGAGGTCACGCCGGCCGTACGCGAGAAGATCATGAGCTGCACCGACACCGACGTCCTCGAAGCGTGGGCCGCACGCGCCGTGAGCGTCACCACCGCCGACGAGCTCTTCGACTGAGGGGTCAGCCCAGAGACGTGGTCGCCAGTTTGGCGCCGAAGCCGAGGAAGAGGGCGCCGACGCCGGAGGTGAGGCCGGCGCTGAGGCGGCGGCGGGAGCGGAACTGGGCCGCCAGGAAGCTGCCGCCGAAGATCAGGAACGTCAGGTACAGCAGGCTGAAGACCTGGACGATCGCACCCAGGATGAGGAACGACAGCGCGGGCGTCCCGTAGTCCCGGTCCACGAACTGGATGAAGAACGAGACGAAGAAGAGGATGGCCTTCGGGTTCAGCAGGCTGATCGTCAGGGACTTGCGGAAGGGGCGCGGACGCCGGTCCGCCCGCTCGGCGAGGGCGGCGGTGCCGGTGCCGGCACTGGCGGCGGCGGTTTCCGGGGTGGTGGGTGAGGAGGAGGCGCGCCAGGCCCGCCAGGCGCCGCGGAGCATCTGGAAGCCGATCCACGCCAGGTAGCCCGCCCCCGCGTACTTCACCACCGCGAACAGCACCGGGTTCGAGCGCAGCAGCGAGGCCGCCCCGGCCGCCGCGAGGGTCATGAGCACCGTGTCGCCCACGAACACGCCCGCCGCCGCGCGGTACCCCTGCCTGACGCCCTGCTGCGCCGCGAGGCTGAGCACGTACAGGGAGTTGGGGCCGGGCAGGAGAACGATGAAGAACGCGCCGATGACGTAGGTCCAGACGTCGGTGATGCCGAAGAACATGCCGATGACTCCCGCGAGATGGTGACATATCACGGTATCGCGTGCTCAGCCGGTCGAGGGGCGCCTTGACGGTTACGGTGCCGCGTTCCGGATCGTGTACGTCCGGCCCGCCCGGGCGTCCCAGCTCAGGACGTCGCCGTCGCGGCGCGCGCCGGGTTCGTGGCCCCGCTCGTCGTGGACGCGGTGGCGCCCGGCGACGACGGACGACCTGACCTTGATCGGCCCGGTCCTGCCGGTCCGCACGGTGATCGTGTCGGGGGCGCCGTTCGTCCAGGTGGCGCCCACGGTGACGTCGCCGCGGGCGCGCAGTCCCGTCACCGAGCCGTCCTTCCACGCGGCGGGCAGCGCGGGCAGCACGTGGACCACGTCGTTCTGGCTCTGCACCAGCATCTCGGCGATCCCGGAGGTGGCGCCGAAGTTGCCGTCGAGCTGGAACGGCGGGTGGGTGTCCCACAGGTTGTCCAGGGTGGAGGTCTTCAGCTGCTCGGCGAGCATCCGGTGGGCGTGGTCGCCGTCCAGCAGCCGGGCCCAGAAGTTGATCTTCCAGGCCTTGCTCCAGCCGGTGCCGCCGTCGCCGCGCCCGGTCAGGGAGACCTCGGCCGCGCGGGCCTCCGGGGTGCCCGCGACGATCTGGTGTCCCGGGTGGAGGGCGTACAGGTGGGAGACGTGCCGGTGGGTGTCGGTCGTCGCGTCCCAGTCCTCCTTCCACTCCTGGAGCTGCCCCCAGGAGCCGATCCGGATTCCCGGGTCGAGCTTCGCCAGCGCGGCGGCCGTCTCCGCCTGGAAGCCCTCGTCCACGCCGAGGGTCTTCGCCGAGGCCAGCGCGTTGGTGAGGAGCTCCCGCACGATCTGCTGGGACATCGACGCCCCGGCCGAGAAGTCGCCGTGCTCGGGCGAGTAGCTGGGCGAGACGACGAGCCTGCCGTCACGCGGGTCGGTGTGCAGGACATCCAGCCAGAACTCGGCCGCCCCCTTGATGACCGGATAGGCGGTCTCGCGCAGGTAGTCCACGTCGCCGGTGAAGCGGTAGGTGTCGTAGAGGTGCTGGGTGGTCCAGGCGGCGGCCTCCGGGAACCAGAACGCGGTGGCCCAGTCGTGCACGCCGGTGAAGCCGAACGGGTTGGTCTCGTTGTGCACCACCCAGCCGCGCGCGCCGAACATCTCCCGCGCCGTCCTGCGCCCCGGCGCGACCAGGGCCGTGATGTAGCGGTCGTAGGGTCTCGTGGTCTCGTGCAGGTTGGTCTGCTCGGCCGGCCAGTAGTTCATCTGCAGGTTGATGTTGACGTGGTAGTCGGCCGACCAGGGCGGGCTCGTCGAGTCGTTCCACACACCTTGCAGGTTGGCGGGCAGGAGGTCGTTCTCGCGGGAGGAGGAGATCAGCAGGTAGCGGCCGTAGGCGAAGAACAGCGCCTCCAGGGCCCGGTCGTCGGCGGAGGAACCGCCGGTGTAGTTCGCGCGGAGCCGGTCGGTGGGGATCGCCGGGGCGGCCTGGCCGAGGTCCAGCCGCACCCGGTCGAACAGCTCACGGTAGTCCGCGACGTGCGCGGCCCTGAGCTCGTCGTAGCTCCTGGCGGCGGCCGCGTCGACCGCCGCGGTGACCTTGGCGTGCGGGTCCTCACCGCGGTACGCCGGGTGGACGTCGGCGTAGTCGGTGCCGGCCGACAGCACGAACACCGCGCTGTCGGCGCCGGTGACGGTGATCCTGTCGCCCGCGTCCGTACGGGTGCCGCCCTCGGCGATCACCTGCACCTGGGCCTCGAACCTCATCCCGTTGTCCGGCAGCCTGCCGCGGATGGTGAGCCGGCCGCACGAGGCGGTGACCGTCTTGTCCTGGTGGGGCGAGGTGTGGCGGAGCGTGAACGAGATGCCGCCGCCCCGGTCGGCCGAGAGGCGGCCGACGATCACGTTGCCCGGGTTGCCGGCGAAGTACTCGCGCGTATGGGCGACGCCGTCGGCGGTGTAGCCGACCCGGGCCACGGCCTCGCCCAGGCTGAGCTCGCGGCGGTAGCCGGTGGGGCTCCCGGGAGCGCCGGCCATGTCCAGGTACAGGTCGCCGAACGTCTGGTAGGCGCCGAACCCCGTCTTCGGCCGGCCGAGCGCGGCCGCCACCTCATCGGGCGTCACCCTGCCGTCGCGGTCGATCCGCCGCCGGACCTCCGCGACGGCGTCCGGGCGCGGGCTCGTCCAGTTGCCGGAGTCGTAGCCGCCGTGGCCGGGGCCGCCGGTCCACAACGTCTTCTCGTTGAACTGGATCCGCTCCGTGGCCACGCCGCCGAACACCATGGCGCCGAGCGGGCCGTTGCCGATGGGCAGGGCCTGGGTCTCCCAGTCGGTCGCGGGCTCGTCGTACCAGAGGGTCAGGCTTCCTGACGGGGGGTGGACCATCCCTAGGGAGTTAGCACCCCGAGGCGCCCCGCGGCAAGAGGCGGGAGTTCGAGGCCGAACGCGTCAAAAGAGGCGGTCCCATTCCGGTGCGTCAGGTACGGTAAGCCACCGGCGCCGGGTCGCGCGGCGCCGGGGTAAGCAGCAACTCACCCCGAACGGTCCATCCGGCACGCCTGGTCGCGCGAGGCGCGGGTAGTCGCCGGTCAACGGCCTACCTGCGGAGCAACCCGTGAACCATCCTGCGGTCACCCTGCCACGCCTCACCTCTCTGGCCCGCCAGGCGGTGCCCCGGCTGCTGGAGGGCGTGGTGGCGCCGCTCGCCGTGTTCTACGCGGCTCTCGCTCTGCTCGGGCTGACGGGCGCGCTGGTGGCGGCGGTGGCCTGGGTGTACCTGGGGGTCGCCTGGCGGCTGGTCCGCGGTGTCCGGGTGCCCGCCACGATGGTCCTCGCGGCCATCGCGATCACCGCGCGGGCCGCGGTGGGCCTCTGGACGGGGAGCTGGGTGGTGTACTTCATCCAGCCCGAGCTGGGCACGATCTGCATCAGCATGGCGTTCCTGGCCTCGGTGCGGCTCAACCGGCCGCTGGTGCAGAAGCTCACCCTCGACTACATCCACCTGCCGTCGGCCGTGCTCAAGCACGAGCGGATGCGCAGGTTCTTCGCCCGGATCACGCTGCTGTGGGGGTTCGTGCTGCTCGCCAACTCGACGGTGAGCATCTACCTGGCGCTGCACGAGTCGCTCGGCACGTTCATGCTGCTGCGCACCTCAGCCGTGGCCGCGATCAGCGGGCTGGCCGTCGCGTTCTCGATCTTCGCGTTCAAGCGGGTCCTCCGCCGCCTGCACGTGTCCCACGCCTGACCGCTCGGCCAGCAGGAACGCCCCGCACATCCCCATGACGAGACCTGTCAGCGTCTCGAAGAGCTGCACCAGCCCGAGCGCGCCGCCGGGCTCCCCGCCGAGCGGGGCACCCGTGACCGTGATGATCATCGCGTACAGGCCCCAGCCGAACATCGTGCCGCTGCCGAGCCAGGCCACCGCCACGGGCCGCCAGATCGGGCCGCGCCCCCGCGCCCGGACGACGACGAGCAGCGCCACGCCCGCGCCGATGGCGAGCAGGCCCTTCAGCCCGTCCTGGACGGCGCCGACGAAGGAGCTGGGAGCACCCGCCACGGCGGCCGGCAGCCCGGCGTCGCCACCGAACGCCCAGTACAGACGCGCCCCGCCGAGCAGGACCGTCATCCCCAGCGCCCCCACGGCCACGACCCGCTGGAACGACGCCGATGGGCCGGCGTGACGCCGGAGGGACGGGGCCGACAGCGGGTACGCCCAGCGGTCGCGGGCATACAGGGCGAACGCCGTCAGCAGGCAGACGCCCTGGCCGATGAACCCGCCGTACACCATGGCGTACACCCACGGCCGGATCGGGCCGCCGGTCTCCAGCAGGGACGGGCCCTCGACGAGGAGGGCGAGCGGCACCGTCGCGACGACGATGCCGAGCAGGCCGGACGCCACCCAGAGCGGCAGGAGCACCAGCCACGCGGGCAGACGCCTGCCCCAGCGCATGGTGAACGACAGGGCCAGCACCAGGGCGACGGCGTCCATGGCGAAGGTCATGGCGTTCAGCCCCACCATGGCCGGGTCGTCCAGGAACGCGGGGTCGTCGACGCCCACCGCACGGCCGGTCAGCCAGAGGGTCTTGATGGTCAGGTACGGCAGCGTGGCCGCCATGGCCACGATCGCGGCGGTGATCCGCCCGATCCCCGGCGTCCTGGGCCTTCCCGGCGCGCGGTGGTGATCGGTCGTGGGCTGTGTCATGGCTCCAGGCTCCCGGCCGGCGTGGGGCCGGACCTCCCGGTGTGAGGGGATCGCCCTCCCCCGCCCGGGGGAGCCGGTCAGACGGGGGGAAGCCGCTCAGGGCAGCTTGACGGTCAGCTCGAAGCCGGTGTCCTCGCGGGGCCCGGCCGTGAGGGTGCCGCCCGCCAGCCGTACACGCTCCCGCAGCCCCGCCAGGCCGAGGCCGCCCGGCACGGCGACGGGACGGGCCCGCGAGGGCCCGTTGCGCACGGTGACACGGCCGGGCGAGACCTCGACCGTCACCGGGGCGCCCGGCGCGTGCTTGGCCGCGTTCGTCAGCCCCTCCTGGACCACGGCGTGCGCCAGGGCGGGCGCCGCCCCCTCCGCCGGCCGCAGGGTGATCACCATGCCGGAGGCGCGGGCCCGCTCGACCAGCGCCGCCACGTCCTCCCCCACGGGCGTCAGCGGCGGCGGCCCGGCGTCGTCGCCGAGCAGCCCGATGATCTGGCGCAGCCGCTCGGTGGCGTCCGCCGCCGCGACCCGCAGCTCGCCCGCCGCCCTGACCTGGGAGCCGTCCAGGCCGGGCGACATCTCCAGCCCCGCGGCCCGCACCGCGATGAGCGCCAGGTCGTGGCCCAGCGAGTCGTGCATGTCACGGGCGATCCTGGCCCGCTCGCGCAGCCGCGCCTGCGCCGCGACCGACAGCGCCGCCTGCTCGCGCTGCTGGAGGAGCCGCCACCGCACCAGCCCCAGCGTGTACGGCAGGGCGTAGGTGCCGAGGAGCCCGCTGGCCATCGTGATCCATGTCGCCGCCCCGCTCCCCCGCGAGACCGCGAGCCCCGCGCCCACGAGCGCCACCACCGCGAACACGGCCAGGACGCGCCCCCGCCGCACCGGCCGCCGCCCGCACAGGTACGCGTACCCCATCACGAACGGCGAGGCCGTCACGAAGGGAAAGATCTTCACGCCCGGCAGCGCCAGCGGCCAGACGAGGTCGGAGGTGGCGAGCCCCTGCTCGAAGTGCCACGGCCCGAAGGGCAGCAGCAGCAGCACGGCGATCTCCGGCCGGCGCCTGCCGGCGGCCACGGCGAGGGCGGCGAGTGCCATCCGCGGCACGGTCTGGAGGCCGAACGCGCCCGCGTCCTCCAGCGGGTCGGGGCCCGCGGCGGCGAGCGCGACGGACAGCAGCGACCAGAGCAGCACGCTGGAGACGAGCCGGCGGCGGCTCTCGTGGCGCTGATCCTTCACGGGGACGACCGTACCCGCCGCGCCCGGGACGGCGGCCCCGCCGAAAGGCGCGCGGGCCCCCTGACGAAAGTCGGGGTAGGGCGCGGGCCCCCGCGGGGGTGGGGCTGGCACCACCTCGGATCCGGATACCCACCCTGCTGTCTTCCGGCCTCCCGGCCGCTTTGATCGTAGGTGTCAGCGGCGGTCGCACCACCGACCCCCACGAAAGTCGGGGGCCCGGTGTGCCGATCGTCGGATGTGCCGTGACCTGCGGGCTTCCTATCGTGCCTGGGGTGCGGGCCCTACCCCGTCCCAGGGACATGCCCGCGCCGGACCGGGGGTTTCCCCGATGTCCCACGGCTCCTCCCGCCACCAGGCTGTGAGGCACGACGATCGGAGTCCCACGCATGTCGCACGCCATCCTCGACCTGGTCCAGCAGGCGATGTCCTCACCCTGGCTGTACGCCGCGCTGTTCGCCCTGGCACTGCTCGACGGGTTCTTCCCGATCGTGCCCGCGGAGACGTCGGTGATCACCGCCGGGGTGTTCGCCGCGACGGGCGAGACGAACCTGGCGCTGGTCGTCCTGGTGTCCGCGCTGGGGGCGTTCGCCGGTGACCACGTGTCGTACCTGATCGGCAGCAGGGCCGCCGGCCGCCTGCGCGAGCGCAGGGCGCTCGTGTGGGCGCGGCGGGCGCTGGCCGAGCGGGGCGGGCTCGTGCTGGTGATCGCCCGGTACATCCCGGGGGGACGCACCGCGACCACGCTGACCATGGGAGCCGTACGGCACCCGCTGCGCTCGTTCACGTTCTTCGACGCGATCGCCGCCTCCTCCTGGGCGGTGTACTCCGCGCTGATCGGGTTCTTCGGCGGGATGGCGTTCGAGAACGACCCGGTCAAGGGGCTGCTGCTCGGCCTCGGGATCGCCCTGTCCGTCACCGGGGTGGTCGAGCTGGTGCGCTGGGCGCGGAAGCGACGCGCCATCCAGCCTTCCCCGGAACGCCTTCCGGTGGACACGTCCGTTTGACCCTGCCCAGTGACCATCCGAAGCGAGAGGTGAGGACATGACGCTTCTGGCCGCGGTGACAGCCCTGGTCGGTTCGCTGTTCTTCGCGCTGGGCGCCGCGCTCCAGCAGTTCGAGGCGGCCGGCGCGCCCGGCGCGCGAGGGCTGCTCGCGCTGCTGCGCAGGCCGCGCTGGCTGGCGGGCGGCGCGAGCATCCTGGTGGGCGGCGGCCTGCACATCGTGGCGCTCGGCCTCGGACCGCTGACCGTGGTCCAGCCCATGGGGGTGGCCAGCCTGCTGTTCGCGCTGCCCATCGCGGCCACGCTGCACGGCCGCCGGCCCTCGCGTGCCGAGTTGGGCGCCGCCGGCCTGGTGGCGGCGGGGCTCGTCGGCCTGGTGCTGCTGGTGCCGGAGTCGGCCGGGCCGACCGCGCTCAGCCCGGCCGGGGTGGTGACGCTGCTCGCGGTCTCCGGGCTGGCGGCGGCGCTGCTGTGGGCGGGCTCCCGGATCGCCTCTCCGGCGGGCCGAGCCGCCCTGCTCGCCACCAGCTCCGGAGTCCTGTACGGCGCCACCGCCACGCTCATGCGGGTGCTGGTGGACGGCGCGTGGAACTGGTGGTACCTGCTCGCGCTCCCGGTGCCGGCGCTGCTGGCACTGGCGATGCTCCAGCGGGCCTACGCCGTCGGCCACTTCGGCGTCTCGTTCGCCTCGTTGCAGATCGCCGACCCGCTCACCGCGGTGGCGTTCGGCGCGCTGCTGCTGGGCGAGCCGCTGCCGACGGGGCTCGCCCCGGTCGCCGCCGCCGCGCTGACCGCGGCGGGCACCGTCGCGCTGGCCAGGACCACTCCCCTGGAGGCGCGCCCCTGACGCACCTCGTCCCCTGCCCTTCCTCCTTCCCTCCCTCGACGACCGTCCCCCTGAAACGGAGCTTCTCCCCATGGCCATGCCCCTCTCCAACGCCGCCACCATCACCCACAGCGCCGACGTCGCCGAGGCCGGGCTCGCCCCCGTCGCCGAGCGGCCGCGCCGCGTCCTCATCTCCACCGACACCTATCCGCCCGACGTGAACGGCACGGCGTACTTCACCCACCGCCTGGCCACCGGCCTGGCCGCGCGCGGCAACGAGGTGCACGTGATCTGCCAGTCGGACGCGGGCCCCGCCGGCGCGGACGTGGTCGACGGCGTCATCGTCCACCGGCTGCGCTCCGCCCCGCTGGTCGTCCACCCCACGATGCGGGTCACGGTCCCCACGCGCCTGGACCGGTTGATGAACTCCATCGACCCCGACGTGCTGCACAGCCAGGGCCATTTCGTGGTGGGGCGCGCCGCCATCGCCGCCGCCCGCCGCCGCGGGGTTCCCGTCGTCGCCACCAACCACTTCATGCCCGACAACCTCTTCCAGTTCGGCCACGTCCCCGCCGGGCTGCGCGAGCGCGCGGGCCGGCTCGCCTGGCGCGACTTCAACCGGGTCTTCCGCCGGGCCGACCGCGTCACGACGCCCACGCCGCTGGCCGCCGGGCTGCTGCGCGACCAGGGCTTCACGGGCGACGTCGAGCCGGTGTCGTGCGGCATCGACCTGGCCCGCTTCCACCCTCACAGTGAGCCGAAGCAGTGGGCGCGCAGGCTGTTCGACCTGCCGGACCGGCCCACCGTGCTGTTCGTCGGCCGCCTGGACGAGGAGAAGCACCTCGGCGAGCTGGTGCGGGCGCTGCCGCACGTGCTCAACACCACCGACGCGCAGGTGGCGCTGGTGGGCCGCGGCAACCAGAGGGAGGTGCTGGAGCGCCTGGCCGGGCGGATCGGCGTGGCCGAGCGGGTGCGCTTCCTCGGGTTCGTGCCGGACGAGAACATGCCGCAGGCGTTCGCGGCGGCGGACGTGTTCGCGATGCCGGGCGTGGCGGAGCTGCAGAGCATCGCGACGCTGGAGGCGATGGCCTCCGGGCTGCCCGTGGTCGCCGCGAACGCGATGGCGCTGCCGCACCTGGTGAACGGCAACGGCTACCTGTTCGAGCCCGGCGACGTCGCCGGGCTGGCGAGCCACCTGACCGCCATCCTCACCGACGGCGAGCTGCGCGCCCGCCTCGGCCGGACCAGCCGCGAGCTCGCCCGGACGCACGACCACCAGGTGTCGCTGGCCCGCTTCGAGCAGATCTATGACGAGGTGACGCGATGAGCGAGCCGTCCCGGGCGACGCTCGGCGGTGCCGTGGCGGCCACGGTCGCCGCCGCCGGGGCGCTGGCCTACACGGAGGTGGCGCTGCCCGCGCAGCCGCTGGTCAGCGACTACGCCCTGGTGCCCGGGGGGACGATCCCGGTGCTGGGCGGCATGCTGGCCCTGGCCGTCGCCTGCGTCTTCCTGGCGTACGGGCTGGCGCAGCGCGAGCCGTCCCGCTCCGCCGCCGCCCGGGTGCTGCTGGTGGCCGCGGCGGGCGGCCTGATGCTGGGCGCGCTCTTCCCGACCGATCCGGCCGCCTCGGAGATCTCCTCGATGGCCGGCGAGATCCACCGGTGGGCGGCCGCCGTCGTCTTCACCGCCCTGCCGGTCGCCGGCTGGACCCTGGCCCGCGACGCCTCGGCGCCGCGCCGGCGCTCAGGCCCGCACGGCTCCGGCGCGTCCCGGTGGAACGCCGTCCGGGCCGTGAGCGTCACGTCCGCGCTGGTGCTGGCCGCGTTCCTGGCCGCCCACCCGGCCTCCTTCCTGTCTCCGCTGATCGGCGGCGACGCCTACTACGGGCTGCTCGAACGGGGGCTGGTGGTGTCGGAGATCGCCCTCGTCGCCCTCATGGCGGTGGCCGCGGCCCGCCGCGAGCGCACCGCCGTCCCGGACAACGCCTCCTCCCTGACCTCCTCACCGGCTGAGCCCACCCTTCCTGAGCCCGTCGTCCCCCGCGTCCCCGAGACCGGGCGTGATCGGGGCGGCAGCGTGGCGGCCTGACCTTCTCCGGCGTCCCCGGGCGCGCGGCATGCTTCGGCCGTGGTCGAAGGATTCCACGCCTAACGTGGAGCGCATGGTCATCACACGTCACGCCGAGGCCCGGGCAGTGCTCGCGGACACCCGGTACGTCCCGCCGCCCGTACGCCAGGACGCGCCGCCGTACACGCTGGGCTGGCTCAGGGCGCGGGTGTCGCGGTTCAGCAGCGGCGAGACGCACGCCGAGCGGCGCCGGGCCCTGGAGGAGCGGCTCGCGGAGCTCGACCCGGCCGCGCTGCGGAGGCGGGCCCGCGAGGCGACGCTGGAGCGGGGCGGCGAGTGGAGGGGCGTGCCCACGCGGGTGCTGGCCGCCGCCCTCGGAGTCCGCGCACCGGTCCCGCTGGTGGAGGCGGTCGCCGCCGGCTACCTGTCCGGCGAGGAGAGCCCCGCGGCGGACGCGGCGGTGGCCGAGCTGGCCGGGCTGCTCGGCGACGGGCCGTCCGTGATCACGGACCTGACGCTGTTGCTCCAGGCCCACGCCGCCACCGAGGGACTCATCGCGAACACCCTCACCCGCCGCGAACCCGCTGGCGTCGAAGGGCTGCTGCGCGAGACGCTGCGTCACGACCCGCCGCTCAGGGCGACCCGCCGGGTGGACCGGGCCACCGGTGAGGAGATCGTCATCGACCTCGTCGCCGCCAACCGAGACCCCGCCGTGTTCGCCGAGCCGGAGCGGTTCGACGCCGCCAGGGATGAGACCCCGCATCTGACGTTCGGCCACGGCGTGCGGCCCTGCCCCGCCTCGGCCCACGCGCTCGCGCTCGCGGCGGGCGTCCTCGACGCGCTCCGCCCCGCGCCCACCGCCCCGGCGGCGTCCCCGGCCCCGTTGCCCGCTTCCGCGCCCAAGGAGAACTCGTGAGCTTCCATGACCTGCACCGGCCCGGCGACCCGCTGCTGCTCCCCAACGCCTGGGACTACGGCTCCGCCGCCGCGCTCGCCGCCCAGGGGTTCGCCGCGATCGGCACCACCAGCCTCGGCGTGGCCGCCGTGCACGGCCGGCCGGACGCCGCGGGCGCCACCCGGGCGGAGACCGTCGAGCTGGCCCAGCAGATGTCGGGCCTGGATGTCATGGTGACCGTGGACATCGAGGGCGGCTTCAGCGACGACCCGGCCCAGGTGTCGGACCTGGTGGCGTCGCTGGCGGCGCTCGGCGTGGCCGGGGTGAACCTGGAGGACGGCCGGCCCGACGGGACGCTCCGCCCCATCGCCCTCCAGCAGGAGATCATCGAGGCCGCGCTGGGTCACGGGGTGTTCGTCAACGCCCGTACCGACACGTGCTGGCTCAAGACAGGCGACACGCGGGAGCGCGTGCGCGCCTACGGGCACGCGGACGGCGTCTTCGTCCCCGGACTGGGCGACCCCGGCGCGATCGCCGAGGTGGTCGCCGCCACGCCGCTGCCGCTCAACGTCCTTTACCAGCCCGGCGGGCCGTCGCTGGCGCGCCTGGCCGAGGCGGGCGTGGCGCGGGTCAGCACGGGGTCGCTGCTCTACCGCGCCTCCCTGCAGGGGGCGCTGGCCGCGGTGCTGGCCGTCCAGGGGCGGCCGAGCCCGGCCGTGCCGTCGTACGCGGACGTCACCGCGCTGCTCCCGCGGTCCTGACGCCCGTAGGAGACCGGCCACGGCGGTCGGCCGGTCCTGAGGGGCCCCGCCGTCGCCGGGTCCGGCCGCGATAATCGGGGTATGCGCTTCGAGATCCTTGGCCCGGCGCGGGTCCTGGGCGAGGACCGGGAGCCGGTCCCGCTCGGCGGCCCCCGTCTGCGGGCGCTGCTCGCACTGCTGGCGCTCGACGCGGGCCGGGTCGTCGGAGCGGACCTGCTGGTCGACGGCCTGTACGGCGAGCTGCCCCCGGAGGGCGTGGCGAACGCGCTGCAGTCCCAGGTGTCGCGGCTGCGCCGGGCCCTCGGCAGGGAGCGGGTGGAGTTCCACCCGGCGGGCTACCGGCTGGTGGCGGACCCGGAGGACGTGGACGCCCACCGCTTCGCGCGGCTCGCCGCCGAGGGCAGGCGGGCGCTCGCCGCCGGGGACGCCCGCGGCGCGGCCGGGCTGCTGCACGAGGCCCTGGGGCTGTGGCGCGGCAGGCCCCTGGCCGACGTCCCGCACGCCGGGCCCGCCGCCGCCGGGCTGGAGGAGCTGCGGCTGGCGGCCACCGAGGACCGTATCCAGGCAGACCTGGAGCTGGGGCGGCACCGGGAGCTGGTGGCCGAGCTGCGCCGGCTCACCGCCGCCCATCCGCTGCGCGAGCGGCCGCACTCCCAGCTCATGCGCGCCCTGTACGGCGACGGGCGGCAGGCGGAGGCGCTGAACGCGTACGAGCAGGTCAGACGGGTCCTCGATGACGAGCTGGGCGTCGAGCCCGGCCCGGAGCTGTCGGCCACCCACGTGGCCGTCCTGCGGGGCGACCTGTCCCTGACGCCGGCCGCGGGTCACCCCGTGGCCGGACAGGTGCGCGCCGGGGAGGGGGGCGAGGCCGGAGAAGGACGGCGGTACGGGGTGCGGGCGCAGCTCACCAGCTTCGTGGGCCGGGCCGAGGAGCTGCGCCAGGTCGGTGCGTACCTGCGGGAGACGCGGCTCGTCACCCTGGTCGGCGCGGGCGGCGCCGGCAAGACGCGGCTGGCCCAGGAGGCCGCCGGCCGTGCGGACGGCGACGTCTGCGTCGTGCAGCTCGCGCCGCTGGCGGTCGGCGGGGACGTGCCGAAGGCGGTGCTCACGGCCCTGGGCGTCCGCGAGCCGCTGCTGTCCGGCCCGGGGCGCCCGGCCGGTGACCCGGTCGCCCGGCTGGTGGCCGCGCTGGCGGGCCGGGACCTGCTGCTCGTCCTCGACAACTGCGAGCACCTCATCGAGGCCGCCGCCGAGCTGACCGACGCGCTGCTGGCCGCCTGCCCGGCGCTGCGGGTGCTGGCGACGAGCCGCGAGGCGCTCGGCATCACCGGCGAGCGGGTGCTGCCCGTGACGCCGTTGAGGCTGCCGCCGCCCGGCGCGGCCGGCCTGCTCGGCCACCCCGACGACCTGCTCGGCTACCCGGCCGTCCGGCTGTTCGCCGACCGGGCGGCGGCGGTGCGGCCCGGTTTCGCCGTGGACGTGGGCAACGCTGCGGTGGTGGCGGGCGTGTGCCGGGCGCTCGACGGGCTGCCGCTGGCGATCGAGCTGGCCGCGGCCCGGCTGCGCACGATCAGCCTGAACGACGTCGCGGCGCGGCTGGACGACAGGTTCCGTCTGCTGGCGAAGGGCAGCCGCACCGCACTGCCCCGGCACCAGACGCTGCGCGGCGTGGTCGCGTGGAGCTGGGACCTGCTCGGCGAGAGCGAGCAGCGGCTGGCCAGGCGGCTGGCCGTGTTCGCCGGAGGCGCGACTCCCGAGGCCGCCGAGCGGGTGTGCGGGGTGTCCGAGGAGGTGCTGTTCGCGCTGGCCGACAAGTCGCTGGTCGAGGTCGTGGACGGGCGCTACCGGATGCTGGAGACGATCCGGGCCTTCTGCGCCGAGCGGCTGGCCGCGGCGGGTGAGACCGAGACGGTGCGCGCCGCCCACGCCACGTACTACCTGGACCTGGCGCTCACCGCCGACCGGCACGTGCGCCGGGCCGAGCAGCTCGCCTGGCTGGCCCGGCTCGACGCGGAGAGCGGCGACCTCGACGCGGCCGTGCGCTGGGCCGCCGAGACCGGCCACACCGAGCTGGGCCTGCGGCTGCTGGCGGCCGCGGCCTGCTACTGGTGGATGCGGGGACACCGGCTGACCTGCGCGGAGCTGGCCCAGGCGGTGCTGGCCGCGGCGCCCGCGCGGGCGCCCGAGGGGCTGGAGGAGGAGTACGGGATGTGCGTCCTCGTCGCCGCGTGGGGCGGCGAGCCGGACACGTCGCTCCAGGCGCGGCTGGCGGAGCTGCGGCTGCTGCTGCCGCCGGACCTCCTGCCCGCGCGGGTGGAGTTCCTCGCCCTGGTGCTGCCGATGTTCGTCGGTCCGCCGGAGGACGTGGAACGGTTGCGGGAGCTCTGGGCCGGCGCCGGGCAGTCGATGACGCCCTGGTCGCGGGCGCTGTCGTACTGCGGGATGGCGCTGGTCGAGCAGTTCGCGGGCCACCTGGACGAGGCGAGGACGGAGTTCGAGCGGGCGCTGGCCGCCTTCCGGGAGCTGGGCGAGCGCTGGGGGACGACCCTGGTGCTGTCCGGGCTCGGGGACCTGGCGTTCGCTCAGGGCGACTACGCCACCGTGTACGAGCTGGCCGGGCAGGCGCTGGAGACGGCGCGTGAGCTGGGCGCCGTGCCGGACGTGGCGCAGAGCCTGTGCCTGCGCGCGGACGCGGCGGTACGCCTGGGCGACGCCGAGGGGGCGCGGGCCGGGTACGAGCGCGCGGACCAGCTGGCGCGGCGGGTCGCCTCCAGCGAGACGACGGCCCGGGCGCAGGTGGGGCTCGGGGAGGTGGCGATGCGGCGGGGCGACCTCGCCGAGGCGCGGGCCCGCCTGGAACAGGCGCTGGCCGAGTGCCCCCACGGCTGGTACAGCGCCGAGGACACCCGCGCCCGCATCCTCGCGAGCCTGGAGGAGCTGGGCGAGCTGGAGCGGTCGCCGGCCCCGCCGAGGCACGTGACGGAGGCCGCCGAGGCGGCGGGTGCGTAACCCGGGGTAGCTCATGGGGCGGCGCCGGCCGGGCAGGTGTGGGCGCGGAAGGGGGTGAGGAGGTGCAGGCGGCGGCCGATCGTCCGGGCCAGCCCCTCGATGGCCTGGATGCCCTGCCCCTCGCCGGCCTGCTGGTCGGTCTGCACGGACAGGAGCAGGTCGCGGCCGTCCCCGGTGATGCGGCCGTAGCTGGTGACGGCCCACGTGTCGTGCACGAACGGCCGCGCCGTCCAGCCGTTCTTGAGCGCCACCCGGTCGTGCGGACGGGCGGCGGCGCTGACGCCCCACGCCTGGTCGGCCTGGACGCGGCCCATCAGTCCGAGGATCGTCCGGCGGGCCGGCGGGGCGAGGTCCTTGCCTCCGTCGACGAGGAGCCTGAGCAGCCGGAGCCGGTCGGCGGGGCTGGTGGTCGTGCCGCCCCAGTACCTGCCCGGTCCCGGCACGGTCTCGCGCAGGCCGACCCGGCGGTAGAAGGCGCTCATGCCCTCGCCCGCGCCGACCCGCGCCCACAGCGCGTCGGCGGCCAGGTTGTCGCTCTCCCTGATCATGCGGGAGGCGAGGTCCTGCTCGGCGGCGTCCAGGCTCGGGCGGCGCAGCATCAGCGCGGTCAGGATGTCCACCTTGGCGCCGCTGGCCGTGATGATGTCGTGCTCGTGCTCGCCCTGGCCCAGCCGGACGCCCGTCACCAGGTCGTGCGCGGCGAACACCACCCGCCCCGGGCGTCCGGCCACGTGGCGGCGCGGGTCGGCCGTCAGCTCGGCGCGGGCCGCGGCGCCCGCCACGGGGTCGGGAAGCCTGAGCAGGCACCGCGCGGCCCGGACCCGCTCGCCGGCCGCCTCGACCACCGGCGGCAGAGTCCTCGCCGGCTGGTCCTCGCAGCCCGCGAACCACGGCGGACCGAGCAGCAGCATGGCAGCCGCGGACCATGTCACGCGCACGCGCCCCACCCCCTGTGAGATCACCGGGGGTTCAGCCGGTCTTCTCCCCGCGCGCCCGCCTCGCCACACCTCCACCTCGCCACACCTCCCGCCGCTCCACGGCAGGAGCGCTCAGAGGTGAGCGTCGAGGAACGCGGCGGTGGCCTCCACGGCCTGGGTGACGTAGGGCTCCTGGTCGTAGAGGTCGATGTGCCGCTTGGCGTCCAGCCAGACCAGCCGCTTCGGCTCGTCCAGCCTCCGGTACGCCTCCTCGGCGCCCTCGGGCGAGCAGAACCGGTCGACCACCCCGTGGACGATCAGCGCGGGCTTGGGCGACAGGAAGTCGGCGCCCATCATGTTGTCCACGGTGATCAGCTCCCGCACGCTGGCCCGCGTGACCTCGTTGGACCAGTGCGGGGAGGCGCCGCGCGGGCCGCCGTAGTAGGCGTACGGCTCGTCGCCGGGCATGGCGGCCTCCCCCTCCTCCGCCACAGCGGGGAGGTACTCGACCGGACCGCCGTGGTCCTGCCGCTCCAGGGTCTCCCCCAGAGTGGCCAGCGCCGCCTGGTAGTCCATGCCGGAACGCATCGTGTACGGGTTGTTGTACGCCCCGGCGATCCCGGCGAAGACCTTCACCCGAGGCTCGAAAGCCGCAAATTTCAGGGCATATCCGGCGCCAAGGCAGATGCCCACGGCCCCGATCCGCTCCCCGTCCACCTCCGGCCGCGACCGCAGCAGCGACACCGCCGCCCGCAGGTCGTGCAGCTTGCCTTGCGGGTCCTCGTGCCGCCGGGGCCGCCCGCCGGACTCGCCCCAGTTGCGGTGGTCGAAGGCCAGCGTGACGTACCCGAGGCGGGTCAGCCGCTCCGCGTACAGCCCGGTCACCTGGTCGCGCACCCCGGTGAAGGGGCCGGTGAGCACCAGCCCCGGACGCGGCCCCTCGGCCTCCGGCACCCTCAGCTCGCCGGCCAGCGTGACCTCGTCGGCCCGGAAGTCGATTCTCATGCCCCCAGTGTGCGGGCCGCGGGGATCGCCCGCGGCCCGCGCAGCGAGCGGATCAGGAGTCGAAGCCCAGCCCCATCCGGTCGAGGGCGCGCAGCCACAGGTTGCGCCGGCCCTCGTGCCGGTCGGCCTGCGCGATCGACCAGCGGGTGAACTGGATCACCCCCGACCGCATCGGCTCCGGCGGGAACGGCACCGGCTTCTCCTTGACCATGCGCAGCTCGGTCCGCTCCGTGCGCTCGCCCGACAGCAGGTCCAGCATCACGTTGGCGCCGAACCGGGTGGCTCCCACGCCCATGCCGGTGTAGCCGGCCGCGTACGCGAGCCGCCCGCCGTGCGCCTGCCCGTAGAAGGCGCTGAACCGGCTGCACGTGTCGATCACGCCGCCCCAGCGGTGCGTGAAGCGCACCCCGGCGAGCTGCGGGAACGTGGCGAAGAAGTGCCGCGCCAGCGTGGCGAAGGTCTCGTCGCGCTGGTCGTACTCCGGCTTGACCAGGCCCCCGTTGTAGTAGACGGCGTCGTAGCCGCCCCACAGGATCCGGTTGTCCTCGGTGAGCCGGTAGTAGTGGAACCGGTTGGCCGAGTCGCCGACGCCCTGCCGGTTGCGCCAGCCGAGGGCGCCGAGCTGGGCCGGGGTGAGCGGCTCGGTCATCAGCGCGTAGTCGTAGACCGGCACCACGAAGTGCCTGAGCCGCCGCAGCAGCGGCGGGAACACCCCGGTGCCGAGCGCGACCCGGCGCCCGGAGGCGACGCCGTGCGGAGTGCGCAGGCTGAGCGTGACGCCGTCGTCCTCCAGCGAGCGCACCGGGCTGCGCTCGTACACGCGGACGCCGAGCCGCAGGCACGCCTCGCGCAGCCCCCACGCCAGCCGGGCGGGGTCGAGCATGGCGCAGCCCCTGCGGTCCCACAGGCCGCCCAGGTAGGTGGGCGAGTCCAGCTCGGCCCGCACCTGGTCGCAGTCCAGCGGGACATGGTCGAGACCGAGGTCGGCGATGAGGCCGAGGTGCTCGTTCAGGCCCTCCAACTGCCAGGGCTCGGTGGCGACGTTCAGCTCACCGGTGCGCTCGAAGGCGCAGTCGATGCCGTAACGCCCCAGGGTCGCCTCGATCTCGTCGAGGTTGTCCACGCCCAGCCGTTCCAGCCGGGCGATCTCGTCCGGCCACCGCTCCAGCCCGTTGGCCAGGCCGTGGGTGAGGGTCGCCATGCAGAACCCGCCGTTGCGGCCCGAGGCCGCCCAGCCGATCCTGCGCCCCTCCAGCAGGACGACGTCCTGCTCCGGGTCCCGTTCCTTGGCCATCAGGGCGGTCCACAGCCCCGAGAAGCCTCCGCCGACGACGACCAGGTCGGCGCTCGTGTGTCCGAAGAGCCGCGGCAGCGGCTCGGGTCTGGCCGGGGTGTCCAGCCAGTACGGCTTGCGCTCCGCGTCAGCAAGCGCCTTCAGCGGATCCACAAATCCCACTTCCCTACGAAAGTCAGAGTTCTATGAAAAATTGCGGGATCTCAAAGGGTTGATCACCGCGCGGGTTCCCCCCGCCGGTATCCGATCTCGCCTCCCTGTTCTTGGCCGGAGTACGCCGAACCCCCCGCGGGACCGCGGGGGGAAGCCTGGTGAAATGGCAGGGTCAGGTACGGCGGCGGGCCGCGACCGCGTTGGCGATCGCGATGAGCACGCCGATCCCGAAGATCAACGTTCCCATGACGTTGACCTGGGGCGGGATGCCCGTCTTCACCGACCCGATGATCCACAGCGGGAACGTGATGGTGGAGCCGTTGACGAAGCTGGTCACCACGTAGTCGTCGATCGACAGCGCGAAGGCCAGCATGGCGCCCGCCAGCACGCCGGGCAGCACGGCCGGCAGCGTGACCTGCCGGAAGGTGCCCCAGCCCGTGGCGCCGAGGTCCCTGGCCGCCTCCTCCAGCGACGGGTCGAGGGTGACGACCCTGGCCCGCACGGTGACGGTGACGAAGGACAGCGAGAACAGCACGTGCGCGATGATGATCGTGCCGGCGTCACGCGGCAGGTTGGCGGAGACGAACAGCGACAGCAGCGACGCCCCCATGACCAGCTCGGGCGTGGAGATGGCGGCGAAGACGAGGAAGTTCGTCACCCCGCGACCGCGGAAGCGGTGGCGGCCGAGCGCGAGACCCAGCATGGTGCCGATGACGACGGTGATGACCGTGCTCACGACCGCGACGACGAGGGAGTTCTTCAGCGCCGTGGTCAGGTCGGAGATGCCGAACAGCTCGTGGTACCAGCGGAGCGTGAAGCCCTGCCAGCTCGTGTTCGACTTGCTCTTCTTGTCGTTGAACCCGAACAGGATCATTACGGCGATCGGCGACGACAGCCAGACGATGATCAGCCAGGTGTAGGCGTGCAGCAGGCGGTCGCCGATCCGCCGCCGTGGCCCGGCCGTCAGGGTGGCGCTCATCGGGCCGCCGCCTCGAGGACGTTCTCGGTGCCGAGCGCCCGGGCGTAGATGAAGATCCCGACCAGCAGCACCGCCATGAGCGTGAACGACAGCGCCGAGGCCGTCGGGTAGTCGAGGTTCGTGAGGTACTCGGTCTGGATGATGTTGCCGATCATGGTGTTGCCGGTGCCGCCGAGCACCTGGGCGTTGACCGGGTCGGCCGTGGCCGGCACGAACGTCATGAGCACGCCGGCGAACACCCCGGGCAGCGACAGCGGCAGCACCACCCGCCGGAAGGCCGCCGCCCGCGAGGCGTACAGGTCCTGGGCGGCCTCGACGACCCGGGGGTCCACCCGCTCCAACGCCACGTAGATCGGCAGGATCATGAACGGCAGGAAGTTGTACGTCAGCCCGCCCACCACGGCCACCGTGGTGGCCAGCACGTGGAACTCGGGCGGCAGCAGCCCCCAGCCCTTCAGGGTGCCGAAGACGATCCCGTCGTCGGCCAGCAGGAACCCCCACGAGATGGTCCGCAGCACGAACGACACGAAGAACGGCAGCAGCAGCAGGAACAGGTACACCGACTTGCGGCTGCCGCCCTTGAAGGCGATCCAGTACGCCACCGGGTAACCGATGACCAGCATCGCCGCCGTGGCCAGGCCGCCGTACCAGAGGGACCGGACGAGCTGGGTGCTGTACCTGCTCAACGCGTCGGTGTAGTTGGAGAAGCTGAACGTCATCGCGAAGCCGTCGATGGCGTTGCCGGTCTGCAGCGACACCGAGGCCATCGCGGCCAGCGGCACCACCAGGAAGACCGCCAGCCACATCCAGCTCGGCAGCGCGAGCAGGTAGGGAGTCAGCCGCTTCATCGTCTACGCCTGGGTGATCGACTGGAAGATCGGGTTGAACACCTGCTCCTGCTGGGTGGTGAGCTTGGTGTAGGTGCGGAGCTTGGTGTAGTCCGCCTCCGACGGGAACATGAGGGGGCTGTCCACCATCTCCTCCAGCGCCTTCTTGTCCTCGCCGGTGGCCTTGGCGGCCTTCTCCCGCAGGAGGTCCTGGACGGCGGGCACCGGGGTGACGAACTGGATGAACTCGTCCAGCTCGGCGGCGACGGCCGGCTGGTAGAGGAAGTCCATGAGCATGAGCGCGTCGACCGGGTTGGCGGCGCCCTTCGGGATGAGCATGTTGTCGGTCCAGATGGTGCCCCCCTCCTCGGGCACCACGAACTTGACGGGCTCACCGGCGAGCTGGCGCTGGAAGACGTCGCCGGACCACGCCATGCTCAGCCAGACGTCGCCCTTGGACACCGCGTCGATGTACGACTGGTCGTAGTACTTGCGGACGATCCCGGCGTCGCGCTGCGCCTTGAGCTTCTCCCCGGCCTTCTTCCAGTCGGCCTCGGAGGAGTTCTCCGGGTCGATGCCGAGGGAGATCATGCCGAAGTTGGCGATCTCCTGGGCGTCGCCCATCATGCCGACCCGGCCCTTGTACTTCGGGTCGAACAGCGCCTCGATGCTGGTGATGTCGTCCTTGACGTACTTGGTGTTGTACGCGATCCCGGTCACGCCCGAGGTGTACGGGACCGTGTAGGTGCTGCCCGGGTCGTAGGAGCGGTTCTTGTACTTGTCGCCGGCGTTGGCCGCGAAGTTCGGCAGCTTGGAGTGGTCCAGGGCGACGCAGTAGCCGAGGTCGATCATGTGCTGGAGCTGGACGCCGTTGGTCATGACGACGATGTCGTAACCGAGCGACTGCCCGGCCCGCAGCACCGGGTCGGCCTTGCCGAAGAACTCCGCGTTCTCCTGGATGACCTCCTTGTACTGGTAGGAGATCCCGGTCTCGCTCTGGAACTTCTTCAGCGGCGCCTGGTCCTCGGGCATGTACTCGGGCCAGTTGGCGAACACCACGCGGCCGTGCTTGGTCTGCTGCGACCAGTAGTCCTTGACCGCGTCGGCCTTCGGCGGGGCCGCCTTCTGACCCTGCACGCCGCAGGCGGCCAGCGCCAGGCCGGCGGCGGACAGGCCCGCGAGGCGGAAGGCGTCGCGGCGGGTACGGGGCCGGGTCATGCCCCTCAGCAGGGCGGGGTCGTGCTGGTGGTCCATGGGGTGGTTCAACTTCCTATCGCGTAAGAGTGCTGCGCCGGCCACGACAGCCAGACCGGGTCGCCCCGCTCGGCCGTGGTGGTCGCGTCGTGCGCGTTCTGCTGGAACACCGTGACCTCGGCCCCGTCCCCGACGCGCACGGCGTAGCTGTTGTACGTGCCCAGGTAGACCACCTCGCTGACGGTCCCCGGCACGACGCTCACGTCGCCGTCCGGCTTGTCCAGGGTGATGGTGATCTTCTCCGGCCGGACGGTGAGGGTGACGTCCCCGTCACGGTCCGGCACGAGGACCCGGCCCCCGCCGACCTCCAGGACCCCGCCGGCCGCGGTGCCGGTGAGCAGGTTGGAGGTGCCGATGAAGCCGGCGACGAACGCGGTGGCCGGCCGCTCGTAGATCTCCCTCGGCCCGCCGAGCTGCTCGACCAGCCCGTCGTTCATGACGGCGATCCGGTCGCTCATGGTGAGCGCCTCGTTCTGGTCATGGGTGACGTACACGAAGGTGATGCCGACCTCGCGCTGGATCCGCTTGAGCTCGATCTGCATGGCCTGGCGCAGCTTGAGGTCGAGCGCGCCGAGCGGCTCGTCGAGCAGGAGCGCACGCGGCCGGTTGACCAGGGCGCGGGCCAGCGCGACCCGTTGCTGCTGGCCGCCCGACATCTCGCGCGGCCGGCGCTTCTCCCTGCCGGTCAGGTCGACGATCTCCAGCATCTCGCCGACCCGCCGCCTGATCTCCTCCTGCGGCGTGCGCCGCTGCTTGAGGCCGAACGCCACGTTGTCCCACACGTTCATGTGCGGGAACAGCGCGTACGACTGGAAGACCATGTTGACGTCACGCTTGTTCGGCGGGACGTTCGTGACGTCGTGGCCGTGCAGCCTGACCACGCCGCTCGACGGCTCCTCGAAGCCGGCGATCATCCGCATGGTCGTGGTCTTGCCGCACCCGGACGGGCCGAGCAGGGAGAAGAACTCCCCTTCGGCGATGCCGAGCGTGACACCCTTCACCGCCTGAACGACCTCGCCGTGCGAGAGGTACTCCTTGACGACGCCGTCGAGTTCGATCGCGTTCAGCTCGGCCATGTTCCGGATCTGTCCTTGTCGCGCTTATTCGCCGATGTAGTGCATGACGTGCTTGACCCTCGTGTAGTCATGCAGACCGAACACCGAGAGGTCCTTGCCGTAGCCGGAGTGCTTGAAGCCGCCGTGCGGCATCTCCGACACGAACGGGATGTGCGTGTTGACCCACACCACGCCGAAGTCGAGCCGGTTCGACATGCGCATGGCGCGGCCGTGGTCGGAGGTCCACACCGAGCCGCTCAGGCCGTACCTCACGTCGTTGGCCTTGGCCAGCGCGTCGGCCTCGTCGGTGAACGTCTGGACGGTGATGACGGGCCCGAAGACCTCGTTCTGCACCATCTCGTCGTCCTGCCGCAGCCCGTCGACGATCGTGGGGGCGAAGAAGTAGCCCTTGTCGCCGACGCGGTGGCCGCCGGTCAGCACCTTGGCGTGCGCCGGGACCCGCTCGACGAAGCCCTGCACCTTGGCGAGCTGGTCGGCGTTGTTGAGCGGGCCGTACAGGGCATCCGCGTCGGACAGGTCGCCCGTGACGGTGCCGGCCGCGGCCTCGGCGAGCGCGGCCACGAACTCGTCGTGGACGCTCTCCTGGACCAGCACGCGGCAGGCCGCGGTGCAGTCCTGGCCCGCGTTGTAGAGGCCGGCGATCGCGATGTCCGAGGCGGCCTTGCGCAGGTCCTTGACGTCGTCGAAGACCACGACGGGCGCCTTGCCGCCGAGCTCCAGGTGGACGCGCTTGAGGTCGTCGGCCGCGCTCCTGGCCACCGACATGCCCGCGCCGACCGAGCCGGTGATGGCGACCATCGCGGCCGTCGGGTGGCCGACGACCAGCGCGCCGGTCTCCCGGTCGCCGGTGACGACGTTGAAGACACCGGCGGGCAGCACGTCGCCGAGGATCTCGGCCAGCTTGAGCGTGGAGGCCGGGGTGGTGTCGGACGGCTTGAGCACGACCGTGTTGCCGGCGGCCAGCGCGGGGGCGATCTTCCAGACGGCCATCATCATGGGGTAGTTCCACGGCGTGACCTGACCGACCACGCCGATGGGCTCGTGCCGGATGACGCTGGTGTGGTCGGCGAGGAACTCACCGGCGGTCGGCCCCTCCAGCGTGCGCGCGGCGCCCGCGAAGAACCGGAAGTGGTCGGCGGCGACCGGGGTCTCGTCCTCGGCCATGCGGGCGCGCGGCTTGCCGGTGTCACGGCACTCCGCCTCGTTGATCTCGTCGGCCCGCGCGTCGATCGCGTCGGCGACCTTGAGCAGCAGGTTCGCCCGCTCGCCCGGGGTGGTCCGGCCCCATGACTCGAAAGCGGCAGCCGCGGCGGCGTAGGCAGCGTCGACGTCCTCGGCTCCGGAGATCGGGGCCTGGACGTAGGCCTCGCCGGTGCACGGGTCGATGATGTCGGAGAATCGGCCGCTCTTGGCGTCCACGAACTCACCGTTGATGAAGTTCTGCAGACGGGTGGTCAAGGTGATGACCTCCTGGTGAGGTGGCTGAGATGCCGCGACTCTTACAGAGTGGTTGCATCCGGGACAAGGGATTTCGTGGCGAAGATACCAAATTGCTACGAATTCGCTTGACAGGGCGTCGAGAACTGACAACATGTCGCACCAGGACGGCAATGGAACGGGAACGCGCCCGTAACGCGCGCCGCTAGGAGGACTCGCTCGCGATGACGACCCCGCCACGCGCACGCCGCGGCAGTGACACGGCGCCCGGACAGTTCACGCTCGACGACCTGTCCAAGCGGATCATCGAGCAGCTCCAGATCGACGGGCGCATGCCGTACGCGGCGATCGGCAAGGCCGTCGGCCTGTCGGAGGCGGCCGTCCGCCAGCGGGTGCAGCGCCTCCAGGACTCGGGGGTCATGCAGATCGTCGCGGTGACCGACCCGCTGACCCTGGGGTTCCCGCGCCAGGCCATGATCGGCGTGAACATCGAGGGCGACCTGGAGTCGGTCGCCGACGAGCTGGCGGCCATCGACGAGATCGACTATGTCGTCCTCACGGCGGGCTCCTTCGACGTGATCGTCGAGGTCGTGTGCGAAGGCGACGGCCACCTCCTCGACATTCTCAGTAAAATTCGGGCAATTCCTGCGGTCCGCGCCACGGAGTCGTTCGTCTATCTGAAACTTCGGAAGCAGACGTACTCCTGGGGCACCCGCTGACCTTTTGTCACAGGGGTCCCAACCGCGCCACCGCTCTCACCGGTGCGCCGTCGGCCGCGGGCAGTCGCAGCGGCATGAGCCAGACCTCCACCGCCCTGCCCTCCACCTGAGCCGCCAGCACGCGGTCGAGCCCGGTCAGGTTCTCCGCGATGACGGCATGGGCGCCGCACAGCACCCGGTGCGCCGGGAAGTCCTCCGCGGGCGTCGGGTCGACGCTCAGCGCGTCCACCCCGACGGTCCTGACGCCCCGCTCCACCAGCAGCCGCGCCGCCTCCTCCGTCAGGTACGGGTGCGCCGCGTAGGCGCCGGTGCCCCAGTGGGCCGACCAGCCCGTCGCCACCAGCACGATCGGCGGGACCCCGCCGGCCGGCACCGCGCCGAACGCCGCCGGCTCGATGGCCGCGCGCGGCTCCAGTCCCCGGGCGTCCACCACGACGGCCGGGCCGGCGAACCGCTCCAGCGGCAGCTCGTCCAGCGCCGGCAGCGCGTCGTCGATGTGGAAGGGGGCGTCCACGTGGGTGCCCGACTGGGAGCCCAGGTGCAGCGCCAGCACGTTCACGCCGTCACGCGCGGCCGTGAGCGCCGGGCCGACCGTCACCTCGGGGTCACCGGGGTAGACCGGCATCCCGGTGACGATCGGCACCGACAGATCCACGAGTTCAGCGGTCATGGCGCCATCGTCACACGGGCCGCTCGGCCGCCGCGCCGACGATCGGGGACCGGGCGTGTCCGCCGCCGCCCGCACCAGGCGCGGCTCCTTCACATTCAGTTGCCGAGCTGGATCGTGGCGATCTCCCAGGGCCGGAGGGGGAGGCGCACGGTGCCGTCCGTGACCGGGAGCGGGTCGCCCGGGCGGCCGCGGAGGTCGGCGTGGCGGGCGTGGGTGAAGGAGCCCTCCACCACGGCCTCCGTCGGCTCCGGGGAGAGGGCGACGATCCGCAGCTCCCTCCAGTCGTCGCGCAGCCGCAGGGAGGTCATCACCACGCCGTCGCCCGTGACCGACAGGCCGGGGGCGGCCGGGGGCAGCGCGAGCGACGGGTCACCCGTGCCGGGCACCGGGAGCAGGTCATGGCGGAAGGTCTCCGCCGCCGGCGGCACCGCCTCCCAGCCTCCCTCCTCCCCGCCGCCCTCGTACGGCATGAGCGCCAGCGTGACGGAGCGCAGCCCGCGCGACTGGGCGGCGGGCGTCGGGAGCTGGGGACCGGCGGGCTCGGGGCGCAGGGCGTGGCGGTTGCGCGACAGGTAGCCGATGGAGCGGAGCAGGGTCAGCGCCAGCTCCGTGCCTTCGCCCTGTGCCGCGCCGCCCCAGGCGGAGCCGTCCACGAGCTCGTACTCCGTGACGTGCTCCAGCAGCGCCGCCACTCCCCCGGCGGCCACCCACGACGAGGCCGGGAAGGTGGGCAGCGGCTCCTCGCCGCAGCCGCCCTCGGCGGTCAGGCCGCGGGTGACGACCGCGAACTGGCCCTCGGCGTGCGAGGCCGTCGCCGGCGCGGGCAGCGGCACGTGCAGCCTGACCCGGTGGTCGTCGCAGCGGTTGTCGAATGCCACCCGCAGGCGGACGAACGGCTCGCCGGTCCGGAGCTCGACGCGGGTGTCCACGACGATCTCCTCGGTGGCGCCGGTCCGAGCGGGCGCGGGCAGCTCGGGCGTGCCCTCGATGCCGGCTCCCGCCGCGGGCCACCGGTACGTACGGCGCACGTCCAGGGCGGCGACCAGCGGGCCGGAGCAGACCGTGACGACCTCGACGGTCTCGGGGGCAGAGACGATCCGGTCCTGGGCGGGAGGCGCGTGGTTGTAGCTGTCGCCGACGTCGCCGCCGTCCACGACGCGGGCCGCGCCGGTGAGCGTGACACCGCCGGCGGAGGTCAGCGTCAGGGTTCCGTCCTCGGCCACCTCGACGCGGAGGAGCCCGTTGTCGAGCGCCCCGTCCTCGATCCGTACGCCGTCCGGCGCCTCGTGGGTCAGCGGGGCGACGGCGGAGCCGTTGGAGCCGGCCCGGACGGCGACCGGCGGCTCCGGGCGCAGGCTCGTGTGGCCGAGCGGCGGGACCTCCACCAGGGCGGCCACCTTGCGGCGGGGCTCGGCGACGATGCGGACCCGCGTCACTCCCTCGACCGCGTCCCGCACCTCGGCCACGTTGAAGGCGGTGCGCGGCTCCCGCGCCACCTCGAAGGTGAGCACCCCGTTCTCGACCGACCAGCCCGTGATGTGCTGGCCGTACAGCTCGGTCCCGTGGACGAACGTCAGCGCCGTGGCCGGGTCCATCTCCTCGTCGAGCAGCAGCGTGGGGGCGTACTCCAGCGGCTGGACGGGCACGGGGGCGCCCGTGGCGTCCACCAGCGGGTCGTGCCCGGCGATGTCCACGTGGACGACGCCGCGCCGGGTGGCGGGCGTGGGGTTGACGACGAGCACCCCGCCGGAGGGGACCGCGGCGGCCAGCTTGGCGGTCACCATGTCGCGGACGGCGTGCCCGAGGTGCTCGGCCTCGGCGATGCGCGCGGCGACCTGCTGGGCGGTCTCGTCCACGCCGCAGCCGGTGACGGAGTCGTGGCCGCTGGCGTCGACGAGCCGCCACCACGCCATGTCGAGGAACCGGCCGGGCCACGCGTCGCCCCAGAGGGCGGCCAGCGGCTCGGCGTAGCGCTCGACCATGCGCTCGGCGCGGCTCATGGCCTGCTTGACGTGAGCGCGGACGGAGATGACGCCGGGCAGGATGTTGGCGCGGGCGTGGGAGCGCAGCTCACCCTCGACGCGCGGCAGGCCCTCGACGGACCCGCCGTCGCCGTACGCCGTGACGTAGCCGGACAAGGTGTCCATGCGGGCCCCGATCGCGGACACCATGCCGGGCAGCCCGCGTACGGGCGCCGAGTGGTCGGTGCCGTACATCGCGAGCAGCGCGCCCTCGGGCCCGTGCCACTCGCGCATGCGGCGGGTGAACACGGCCGCCCGCTCGGCCAGCCGCTCCGGGTCCTCGAACAGGTGGGCACCGTTGCCGTAGCCGCCGATGGGCAGGTACTGGGCGCGCACCGCGGTGCCGTCGGGAGCCGTCCAGGCGAACGCGTCGGACACCACGGACGACGGCACCCCCCGGTAGACGCAGGCGTACAGGAGCCCGGCCTTTCGCAAGATCTGCGGCATCTGCGCGGTGTGGCCGAACATGTCCGGCAGGTAGCCCACGGGCATGGCGCCGCCGAGCTTGTCGGCCCGGTCCATGCCGAGCTCCAGGTTCCGGATGATGTTCTCGCCGGAGCACAGGAACTCGTCGAGCAGGATCTGCCACGGTCCGACGGCGAGCCGCCCCGACTCGACCAGTGCCGCCACGCGGTCGCGCTGCTCGGGCCGGACCTCCAGGTAGTCGTCCACGCAGGCGAGCTGCCCGTCGAGGGTGAAGTGGTAGCCGGGCTCGCGCTCCATGGTGTCGAGCACCTCGTCCAGCAGGGCCACGAGCCGCAGCCGGAAGCGCTGGAACGGCTCGTACCACTCGCGGTCCCAGTGCGTGTGCGGGACCACCACGATGTCGTTCGAGCCGGTCACGCTGCTTCCCCTCCGATCGGCAGTCCGTGCTGTACGGCGTAGCGGGCGGCGATCCGCTGGGCCGTGACGATGTCCTCCAGGGCGCCGGCCGCGCCGGTGAGCGGCGGCTCGCCCTCGGTGACGTAGGCGTGGAAGGCGGCGAGCTGCGTCTCGAACGCCTCGGTCACCTCCCGCCACTCGGTGCGTCCCTCACCGCCGGGATCTGCGCCCGGCGTGACGACGGTGAGCGTGGTGGGCGCGTTGACCAGGTACGGGGCGGGGAAGGCCAGCTCCAGGGTGCCCCGGTCGTGGTGGATGGCGACCGTCTCCCGGTAGGCGGGGTAGTCCTCCAGGTAGTGCCAGCGGATGGAGAAGCGCCCGGCGGCCGGGAGCGTGCCGGCGATCTCCACGGAGCCGGGGGCGGGGCCCCAGGTCTCGACGTGGGAGATCTCGGCCGGGGAGCCGGTGAACCTGCGCAGCAGCGACAGGTCGTGGCAGACGGAGCCGAGGGCCACGCCGTAAAGGGCGCGGACGGACTCGGGGGCCTGCTCGCCGAGGGCGCGGGAGACCAGGGCGTCCTCCTCGGCGCGCAGCGAGGCGAGCAGCGCGGGGTCCAGGTCGCCGGCCCGGGTCAGGCTCGCGAAGGCGAGCTGCGACCCGGCGCTCGGGTGCAGGACGGTCACCTCGACGGACCGGACGGCCTCGGGCCCGCCCAGCTCGGCCAGCAGCCGCTCGGCCCGCCGCACGGCGGGGTCGTACTGCTTCATGTAGCCGACCATGAGCCGCCCCTCGGGCAGCGCGGCCACCTCCGCCCGGGTCAGTGCCAGGGGCTTCTCGCACAGCACGGCGTGACCGGCGGCCAGCGCCTGCCGTACCGGCTCGCCGTGGGAGCCCGAGGCGAGCATGACCACGGCCTCGAACCCGCCGCCGGCGAGCATGTCCTCCAGGGACGTGTAGCGGCCGGGGGCGCCCAGGCGGTCGCCGACGGCGCCCGCGAGCGTGGGCGACAGGTCGCACACGGCGGTCACCTCGAACAGGTCGCGGCGCCTCGACAGCAGCGGCGCGTAGACCGCCTGCGTGACGGCTCCGCATCCGACCAGCGCGATCTTCAGAGTCACAGTCCCAGCTCTCTCAGCTTCTCCCGGTTGGCTGCCTGGTCGGCGATGTTGCGCTCGACCGTGCGGCGGCCGGGCAGGGTGTCCTGCTCGATGATCACCCAGCCCTGGTACCCGATGTCGTCCAGCGCCCGGACCACTCCGGGCAGGTCCAGCTCGCCCTCGCCGAGCTGGGCGAACCCGCCGCGGCCCATCAGCTCGCGCAGGTCCGCGCCGTCGGCGATCGCCTGGGCGAGGATCTCGGTGTCGCCGTCCTTGATGTGGACGTGCCCGACGCGGCCCGCCCAGTCGCGCAGCGCCGTCACCGGGTCGCCACCGGCGAGCAGCAGGTGGCCGGTGTCGAGGCAGAGCGGCACGTCGGTCAGCTCCAGCAGCCGCTCCACGTCCTCGGGGGTCTCGACGTACGTGCCGAGATGGTGGTGGAAGACGGGTTCGAGGCCGCGGTCGCGGCAGCGCTGGACCGCCTCCTGGACGCGGGCGGCGTACGCGGGCCACTCGGAGGCGGGCAGCCCTGGAGCGTTCCCGCCGGGGCGGGCGAAGCGCTCGGGCGAGCCGGAGCAGGCCAGCGTCGGCCGGGGCGCGAGGTGCGCCGGGGCGGGTGGCGCGGCGGCGAACACGTCGAGCGTGGCGTCGAGCGTGACCAGGCTGCGCCGGAACGCCTCCGCGTCGTGGTAGGCCAGGTCGGCCCAGCCGCCGGCGAGCAGCAGCCCGCCGAGCCGGTCGGCGATGTCCCCGGCGGTGCCGAGGTAGCCGAGCGGGCCCAGGTCGATGCCCTCGTAGCCGGCGTCGGACAGCGCGCGCACCATCTCGCCGGCGCTCAGCGGCGGCGCCTCGGTGGCCAGCTCGAACACCCCGAAGCTTACGGGGGCGTTGGCGACGCTGATCATTCGCGTGTTCATGGCTGCTCGTTCACTCGCATAGCGCGATCACCTCGTTCTCGTAGGTTTCCAGCCGGTGCCGGCCCTCGCCGGCGGGCACCAGGGTCCGGGGGCCGCGGATGACCTGCCGGGCGCCGCCGGGGCGGACCAGGACGAGGCCGTCGGCGTCCAGGGCGAGCAGTTCGTCGCCGAGCCGGAGCAGCAGCGGCTCCCCCGGCCCCGCCGAGATCGCGGTGCGGCCGGCGGCCACGGCGCCGAACGCGGCGGCCGGGTCCTCGGCCAGCACCCACGTGGTGGGCGAGCCGGGCAGGCCGTCGTCGCCCGGCCGGTGGAAGTCGCTGGCCCCGATCGCCACCAGGTCGTCGCGCCAGGCGTCGGCCCAGGCCAGGGGCGCGCCCCAGCGGCGGTCCCACCAGCCGGAGTGCCACACCTCGGCCACGTGCGGCCGCTCGGCGAGCGGCTGCAGCCAGGCGCAGTCGCCGCCGAGCGGATGGTTGATCGACATGAGGCCGCCGTGGTCGCGGGCGTGCCGGGCCCAGGAGTCGGCGGGCCGGCGGAAGTCGACCCAGCCGACGTCGCCGAACACGTTGGCGTGGCCGCGGTCGGTGGTGACCTCCTGGCCGGGCAGCAGGGCGATGCCCCGGTCGGCCGAGGTCAGCTCGGGGTGGTGGCTGACCGTGTTGTGGTCGGTGACGGCCAGGAAGTCGAGTCCCCGGCCGCGGGCCAGCGCGGCCAGCTCGCCGACGGTCAGCGAGCCGTCGCTGTGGACGGTGTGCGAGTGGAAGTCTCCGGCGTACCAGCGCAGGCCGTCCACGGCGGGGATGTCGCGGCGCGGCGGGCGTTCGGCGACGGGCGGCTCGGCCGTGACCGGGGCGGGCGGCGCCGTGTCCGCGACGGTGATCTCCAGCGTGTAGTCCAGGCCCTCGGGAGGGACGCGGTGCAGCCGCAGCCACACCTGCCACGGGCCGGGCTCCAGGGGGCCGGGCAGGTAGCCGGGCGTCGCCCACTCCTCCGTGATCATGTACGTGTCCCGGGCGCCGCCCGACCAGCCGCGGAACCCTCGCGGGCTCCCGCCGCCGAGGTCGAGCACGCCCCGGGACCGGTCGTAGGACAGCGCCACGGTCACCGCCGCGGCCCCGGCCGGCACCTCGAACGGCACTTCCCGGAGCATGCTCTCCAGCCGGTCGTCGAGGGTCCAGTGCCCCCGGATCACGCTCATCCCACCAGCTCCCCGTCGCGGTAGACCAGCGCCCGGTCGCGGCGCGGCACGGCGAAGCCCTCGTCGCCGACGGCCGGCTCGCTGCCCTCGGGCACGACGGCCTGCACGGTGACGTCGTTGACGTCGAGGGTCACCAGGTGGGAGGCGCCGAGGTTCTCCACGATCACCACCTTCCCGGCCAGCGAGCCCTCCGACGGGCCGTCCGCGGGCTTGGCCGCGTAGGCGTTGTACTCGGGCCGTACGCCGTAGACGACCTTCTCGCCGTCGGTCAGCAGCCCGGCGGCCGAGGTGGGCACGGGCACGGTACGGCCGGCCACCTCCAGCGTGTCACCGCGGACGACGGCGTCGAGCAGGTTCATGGGGGTGGAGCCGATGAAGGATGCGACGAACGTGTTGGCGGGCCGCTGGAACACCTCGGCCGGGGTGCCGATCTGCCGGATCACGCCGGCCTCCATCACGGCCATCCGGTCGGCCATGGCCAGCGCCTCGGCCTGGTCGTGGGTGACGAAGACGGTGGTGACGCCCAGCTCGCGCTGGAGCTTCTTCAGAAACGTGCGGGCCTCCAGGCGCAGCCGGGCGTCCAGGTTCGACAGCGGCTCGTCGAACAGGAACGCCTGCGCCTGGGTCGCCATGACGCGGGCCAGCGCGACGCGCTGCTGCTGGCCGCCGGAGAGCTGGCCGGGCCGCCGGTCCATCAGGTGCTCCAGGCCGAGCCGGGCCGCTACCTCGCCGGCCCTGCGGTGGCGCTCGGCCTTGGGGACCTTCTTGATGCGCAGCGGGTAGGCGACGTTGTCGGTGACGTCCATGTGCGGGAACAGCGCGTAGTCCTGGAAGACCATGGCGATGTCCCGGGCGCCTGGCTGCACCGAGGTCACGTCGCGCTCGCCGATGACGACCGAGCCGCCGGTGGCGGTCTCCAGCCCGGCGATCGTGCGCAGCAGGGTGGTCTTGCCGCACCCGGAGGGGCCGAGCAGCGCGAAGAACTCGCCGTCGGGGATGACCAGGTCCAGCGAGTCGAGCGCCTTGACGCCGCCGGGGTAGACCTTGGTCAGCCCTCGCAGTTCGATTGCCGCCATTACCGCTTGATCCCTCCGTGGAAGCGGAAGCCGTACTTCTTGCTGACGAACAGGTACATGAGCACCACGGGCACCGAGTAGAGCAGTCCGAACGTGGACAGCAGCCGCAGGTTCGCCTGGCCGCCCTCGGTGTAGAGCGTGTACATGATGACCGCCGCCGGCTGCTTCTCCACGTCGCTGAGCAGCAGGTACGGCATGAGGAAGTTGCCCCAGACGTTGGCCACGGCCCACACCGCGATCGTCGCCAGGCCGGGCCGTACCAGGGGGACGACCACGTGCGCGACGATCTGCAGCGGCGAGGCGCCGAAGACCCGCGCCGACTCCTCGTACGACTTCGGCGTGGAGTCCATGAAGTCCTTGAGCATGAAGATCGCCGCGGGCAGCAGGCCGCCGGCCAGGATGAGGATCAGCCCGAACTGCGAGTCGATGAGGCCGAGCTCGACCGCGAGCTGGAACAGCGGCACCATCGCGGCCGTGCCCGTGATGATCGACGAGAGCAGCAGCAGCGCGTAGAGCAGCGCGTCCCGGCCGGGCAGGCGCACGCGGCTGAGCGCGTAGGCGGCCAGCGCCGACAGCAGGACCACGAGCAGGGCCGTGCCGACGGACAGCAGCAGCGAGTTGTACAGCGACGGCAGCGCGTACGGGTGATCCAGGATGGCCTGGAAGTTGTCGAAGGTGAAGTCCGGCAGGCGGACCTCGTAGGTGGGGTCGCTGGTCAGCGGCGCCGACGCCAGCCACAGCAGGGGGATGGTGAAGAAGGCGAGCAGCACCGCGGTCAGCGTGTAGAAGCCGATCCGGCCCAGCACGAAGCGCGTCATTTCTTGCTCCTGAGCAGGCGCAGGTAGAACACCGCCACGACCAGGTTGATCAGCAGGATGGCCGTGGAGACCGCGGCGCCGTAGCCGAGCTGGCCGCCCTGCAGGGCGACCTTGTAGACGTGGACGGCCAGCACCTCGCTCTTCCCCTCGGGGCCACCCGCGGTGATCATGAACGGGGTGAAGTCGTTGAACGTCCAGAGGCTGATCAGCAGCAGGTTGGTGAGAATGTGCCCCTTGATGTGGGGGAAGACCACGTCCCTGAGCTGCTGCCAGCCGGAGGCTCCGGCCAGGCGGGCGCTCTCCAGGTGCGAGGGCGGCACGTTCCCGAGGGCCGCGCCGTACAGCATCATCGAGAACGCGGTGCCGCGCCAGGTGTTGAAGATGACGATGGACAGCATCGGGTGTTCGAGCAGCCAGGCGTAGTCGCCGGTGGCGAGCAGCGCGTTCAGCGTGCCGCCGTCGGCGTCGAGCAGGGCCACCCAAAGGAACGACACGACGGCGCTCGGCAGGATCCAGGCCAGGATGACCAGGCCCTCGACGATCCGCCTGAGCGGCCCGCGCCTGTCGCGCAGCAGCCAGGCGATCGTGAACCCGAGCCCCACCTGGCCGATCACCGCCGAGCCGAGCACGAACTGGACGGTCAGCCAGGTCGAGTTCCAGAACGACGGGTCGCCGATCGCCGACAGGAAGTTGTCGAGCCCGACCACCTTCGGGTCGGCGGCGGCGACGCCGGTCAGCCGGTAGTCGGTCAGCCCGAGATAGAGCACCCACAGCGCGGGGAAGACGAGGAAGACCGCGATGAGCAGCAGTGCGGGGGCCACGAAGGCGCCCGCACGCCACCGGCCCAGGCCCGCCGCGTCGACGCTGTAGCGGCGGGCCGTGGAGTCCGTGGCTTCCCCGGCGAGGTCAGGAGGAGACGTTACCTGCGCCACCGACGATTCCTTCGAGCTTCTTCTGGTACTCGGCGGCCGCCTCGTCCGGCGTCTTGCCGCTGACCACCGCCGAGGTGGCTTCCTGGAGCGCCACCGACACCTGCGGGTAGACGGCGACCGGCGGCCGGTAGGCCGTGAGCGGCAGCACCTTCTCCGAGATGAACGTCAGCAGCGGCTCGCCGGCCAGGATCTCCTTGTTGACGTCGGTGCGCGGGGTGATGCGCACGTTGCCATCCTTGGTCTCCTCCTTCAGCGCCTCGGGCGACAGCGTGAAGGCCAGCAGCTCGAAGGCCTCCTTCGGATGCTTGCTGTTCGGGTTGACCGTGCGCAGCGCGCCGCCGGACATGCTGACGAAGTCCTGGCCGCGGATGCCCTTGCCGGGCTCCATGGCGGGGATGAGGGCGTAGCCGACGCTCTGGTCGCGGTCGGCCATCTTGGCGACGCCGTCCTTGGGGTTGACGACGCCGCGCCAGAAGTAGTCGCCCTCCAGCAGGATGCCGATCTTGCCCTGGGCGAACTGCTGGAACGACTTGTCACGGCCCTTGGCCTCCTGCTGGAGCCGGGGGTCGCCGAGGCCGCTGCCGCCGTAGATCTTCTGGTAGAGGCCGAGGACGTCCTTGACCGGCTGCGAGGCGCCGGCCCACTTGCCGTCCTTCTGGACCTCGCCGCCCGCCCCGGCCAGCAGCGGCAGCACGCCCTGCATGGTGGTGGCCTCGCCCATCGCGGTGCCGGCGTTGACCTGGATCGGCACGGGCACGCCGGCCGCCTTCAGCTTGGCGCCCGCGTCGAGGATCTCCTGCCAGCTCTTCGGCTGCCAGTCGGCCGGCAGGCCGGCCTTCTGGAAGAGCGGCTTGCTGAAGTAGAGCACGCGGCCGTCGGTGCCGACGGGCAGCGCGTACTTCTTGCCGTTGAAGGTGGCCAGGCCCTGCACGGACTCGGGGATCTGGGCCCAGCCGTCCCAGCTCTCCGCCTCGGGCCCGACCAGCTCGGCCAGCGGCTTGATGTAGCCGGCCTCGGCGAACTCGCCGGCCCAGATGCCGTCGATGTCGATCACGTCGGCGCCCTTGCCGGACTTCAGATCGAGGGAGAGCTTGGTCTTGTACTGCTCGTCGTCGACACCGCTGGGGACGAACTTGACCTTGACGTCCTTGCCCTTGGCCTTCTGGGCCTCCTCGAACTTGGGAACCACCCAGTTGGCGACGAAGTCCGCCGCCTTCGCGTTCTTGCCGCCGGCGATGGCGTTCTGCGCGATCGTCAGCTCTATCGTGCCGCCGTCACCGCCACCGGACGACCCGCCGCACGCGGTCAGCGCCAGACCGGACGCGGCCAGAACCGCGACCACGCTCACCGATCTTCTCCGCAATCCCATCGATACCCTCCGACTCATCCGTAACGGAGCCCACGCCAATATGTCATGACATCTAGATGACGTAAAGGTTTGGCTATATTTCAGGGATGTGTCGACAGTACTCCGTGGCCCCGGCCCGCTGACCGGTGAAGACGGCCCGGGTTCGGACGATCCGGTGGTGGCACCTACCCAGCAGGGATTCGGACTGGCAGAATGCACGACTGAACGGACATCGGTATGTCAGGACAATAGATCATACTAGGGAGTGGGACTCTCACTGGAGGTGCGTTGTTCGACCTGATCACGATCGGCCGCTGCGGCGTCGACGTCTACCCCCTGCAAACAGGCGTGGGCTTGGACCGCGTCGAGACCTTCGGCAAGTTCCTGGGCGGCAGTCCGACGAACGTCGCCGTGGCGGCGGCCCGGCACGGCCTGCGCCCCGCGGTGATCACCGCCACGGGAGCCGACCCCTTCGGCGCGTACGTACGGCGGGCGATCCGCGACTTCGGCGTGGACGACACGTTCGTGGCCACGGTCGAGGGTTCGCCCACGCCCGTCACGTTCTGCGAGATCTTCCCGCCCGATGACTTCCCGATCTACTTCTACCGGGGCGAGCATCCACCCGACCTCCAGGTCGGCGCGGACTCGCTGGACCTGGACGCGATCCGCGCGGCCACGGTGTTCTGGTTCACCGCCACCGGCCTGAGCCAGGAGCCGAGCCGCTCGGCCCACGCCGCGGCGCTGGCCGCCCGCGGCTCCGGGTGGACCGTGTTCGACCTCGACTACCGGCCCGTGCTGTGGGAGTCGCCCGAGGCGGCCCAGAGGGGCGTGCGCGAGATGCTGCCCCACGCGAACGTGGCCGTCGGCAACCTCGACGAGGTCGAGAACGCGGTCGGCACACGCGACCCCGAGGCCGCGGCGCAGGCGTTGCTCGACGCCGGGATGCGGGTCGCCGTGGTGAAGATGGGACCCGAAGGCGTCCTGGCCCGCTCCGCGGACGAGCGGGCCGTGGTGGAGCCGGTCAAGGTCGAGGTGGTCAACGGCATCGGCGCCGGTGACGCCTTCGGCGGCGCCCTGTGCCTCGGGCTGATCCGGGGCTGGCCACTGGAGCGTACCGTCCGCTTCGCCAACGCGGCCGGCGCCTACGTGGCCGCCCGCCTGGCCTGCGCCGACGCCATGCCGACCACGGACGAGGTGCTTGCCCTCCTATGAGTGACGTGATCCTGCCCACCGACGCCGTGTCGAACGGCTCCCCTGCCACCACCGACTCCCGCTACGAGCAGCTCACCCGCATCCGCTCCACCCGGCCCGGCGAGATCGCGCGGGCCGCGGCGCGGCGACGCCGGCGCGGGCTGCCCGCCGAGGACGAGCGGCTGCTCGTCATCGCCGCCGACCACCCGGCCCGCGGCTCGCTGTCCGTACGCGACCAGCCGCTCGCCATGGCCAGCCGCACGGACCTGCTGGACCGGTTGTGCACGGCCCTGGCCAGGCCCGGCGTGGACGGCATCCTCGCCTCCCCCGACGTGCTGGAGGACCTGCTCCTGCTGGGAGCCCTGGAAGGCAAGCTGGCCTTCGGCTCGATGAACCGGGGCGGCCTCCAGGGATCGGTGTTCGAGGCCGACGACCGGTTCACCGGCTACGACGCCGCCTCCATCGACGCCATGCGGCTCGACGGCGGCAAGATGCTGTGCCGCATCGACCCCGACGACCACGCGACCGTGTCCACGCTGGAGTCGTGCGCCCACGCCATCACCGACCTGGCCCGGCGGCAGCTCGTCGCCATGGTCGAGCCGTTCTGGTCGAGGCGCTCCGACGGCGGGCCGCTGCGCAACGACCTGTCGCCCGACGCGGTCATCCGGTCGATCAGCGTCGCCCAGGCGCTCGGCGTCACCTCCGCCTACACCTGGCTGAAGATCCCCGCGGTCGCGGAGATGGAGCGGGTCATGGCGGCCACCACGCTTCCCGCGCTGCTGCTCGGCGGCGACCCGCCCGACATGGACGCCGCCTACGCCGATTGGGGGCGCGCGCTGCGCCTGCCCGGCGTGCGCGGCCTCGTGATCGGCCGCGCCCTGCTCTACCCTCCGGACGACGACGTCGCCACGGCCGTGGACGGTGCGGCCGCGCTGATTCGAGAGGTTGGCTGATGACATACCTTCCGTACGGCAAGGCCGCCAACGGGCCCTGGTCGGTGGAGATCACCCCGGACGTGGCCGGCTGGACGTACTCGGGGCTGCGGGTGGTCGAGCTGGGGGACGAGCCGGTGTCGTTCGCCACGGGCGGGGAGGAGATGATCGTCCTGCCGCTGGCGGGCTCCTGCACCGTGCGGTGCGCCCCCTCGGGCTCGGCCGAGGCCGTGTGGCGGCTGGAAGGGCGGGAGTCGGTCTTCCACGGCCCCTCGGACTTCGCCTACCTGCCGATCTCCTCGGAGGTGACGCTGGAGGGACGGGGCCGGATCGCGCTGCCCTCCGCCCGCGCCGGCCGCGCGCTGGAGCCGCGGTACGTGCCCGCCTCGCGGGTGCCGGTGGAGCTGCGCGGCGCCGGCCAGGCCAGCCGCCAGGTCAACAACTTCTGCGCGCCCGGCGTCTTCGACTGCGACAAGCTGGTGGCCGTCGAGGTGCTCACCCCGGGCGGCAACTGGTCGTCCTATCCCCCGCACAAGCACGACACGCCGGGCGAGGGCGAGGCCGTGCTGGAGGAGGTGTACTACTTCGAGGTGGCCGGCGAGGGCCAGGGCTACCAGCGGGTCTACTCCTCCGAGCGGGGCCGCGTCGACACCCTCGCCGAGGTGTCCTCCGGTGACGTGGTGCTCGTGCCCTACGGCTACCACGGCCCGTCGATGGCGGCGCCCGGCTACGACATGTACTACCTGAACGTACTGGCCGGACCGGCCGAGGAGCGGACCATGGCCTTCTGCGACGACCCACGGCACGCCTGGATCCGCGCCACCTGGCAGGACCAGGCCATCGACCCGCGCCTGCCGTTCGGGGGCGGGCGATGACGCGCCTGACCGTCGCCCAGGCGGTCGTCCGCTTCCTGGCCGCCCAGTGGACCGAGCGCGACGGCGCCGAGCACCGGCTGTTCGGCGGCTGCCTCGGCATCTTCGGCCACGGCAACGTCGCCGGGCTCGGCCAGGCCCTGGCCACGTCGGAGGAGGACCTGCCCTACCGGCTCAGCCGCAACGAGCAGGCGATGGTCCACACGGCCGCCGCCTACGCCCGGGCCGCCAACCGCCTGTCCACGCTGGCCTGCACCACCTCCATCGGCCCCGGCGCGACCAACATGATCACGGGCGCGGCGGGCGCCACCATCAACCGGCTGCCCGTGCTGCTGCTGCCCGGCGACGTGTTCTCCACCCGCGTGGCGAACCCGGTGCTCCAGGAGCTGGAGGACTCGCGCTCGTACGACGTGTCGGTCAACGACTGCTTCCGGCCCGTGTCCCGCTTCTGGGACCGCGTCAACCGGCCCGAGCAGCTGCCCTCGGCGCTGCTCGCGGCCACGCGGGTGCTCACCGACCCGGCCGAGACCGGCGCGGTGACGCTCGCGCTGCCGCAGGACGTCCAGGCGGAGGCGTACGACTGGCCGGACGAGCTGTTCGAGCGGCGCGTCTGGCACATCCCGAGGCAGCGGCCGGAGCGGGCCGCCGTGGCCAGGGCCGCCGAGCTGGTCAGGTCGGCCGCCCGGCCGGTCATCATCGCCGGCGGCGGCGTCCTCTACAGCGAGGCCGCCGAGCGGCTGCGCGAGTTCGCCGAGGCCCACGGCATCCCGGTGGCCGAGACGCAGGCCGGCAAGGGCGCCCTGCCGCACGGTCATCCGCTGGCGCTGGGCGCGGTCGGCGCGACCGGCACGACGGCCGCCAACACGCTGGCCCGCGAGGCCGACCTGGTCATCGGCGTCGGCACCCGCTACAGCGACTTCACCACGGCCTCCCGCTCCCTGTTCGGGGCCGGCACGCGGTTCGTGAACCTCAACGTCACCGCCTTCGACGCGGCCAAGCTGTCCGGGCTGCAGCTCGTGGGCGACGCCCGCGAGGGCCTGGCCGACCTGGGCGAGGCGCTGGCCGGCTGGGACACCGGCGCCGCGTACCGCGAGCGGGCCGCCGCGCTGATCCGCGCCTGGGACGCCGTGGTGGACGCCACGTACGGGCCGGACCGCTCCGGGCAGGACGGATCGCCGCTGCCGCAGGGCGCCGTGCTCGGCGCGGTCAACGCCGCCGCCGGCGACGACGGGGTGGTGGTGTGCGCGGCCGGCTCCATGCCGGGCGACCTGCACAAGCTCTGGCGGCCCAGCGGCCCCGGCTCCTACCACGTCGAGTACGGCTACTCCTGCATGGGCTACGAGATCGCCGGCGGCCTCGGGGTCAAGCTGGCGGCGCCCGAGCGGGAGGTGTTCGTCCTGGTCGGCGACGGCTCCTACCTCATGATGGCCCAGGAGCTCGTCACGGCCGTGGCCGAGGGGATCAAGCTGGTCGTGGTCCTGGTCGACAACTCCGGCTTCGCCTCGATCGGCGCCCTGTCGGAGAGCGTCGGCGCCGAACGGCTCGGCACGTCGTACGCCTACCGGGGCGCCGGCCGCTACGACGGCGGGCCGCTGCCGGTGGACCTGGCCGCCAACGCCGCCAGCCTGGGCGCCACCGTCCTGCGCCCCGACTCGGTGGAAGGGCTGCGCGAGGCGCTGCGGGAGGCGCGGGCGGCCACGGCCACCACGGTCGTGTACGTCCGCACCGACCCGCTCAGCCAGTCGCCCTCGTCGGAGGCGTGGTGGGACGTGCCGGTGGCGGAGGTCACCACGACGGCCGCCGGCGAGCAGGCGCGGCAGGCGTACGAGTCGGGCAAGAAGGAGCAGCGGCAGCACCTGGCGCCCCTGGAGTGAGTGGTTGCCCGGAGAGATCCGGGGAACGCCTCTGACCGAGCACGACGTCGGGAGGCGGGGATGGCCGGGAGCCGGGCATGAGGGTGTGGCGCGTGCTGGGATGGATCGCGCTCATCGCGGTGGGGCTCTACCTCTTCTCCGTCCTGCGCACCGTGGCCCTCTCGATCATCGTCGGCCTCCTCCTGACCGCGCTGCTGCACCCGCCGGCCGAGTGGCTGCGGCGGCGCGGCCTGAACCGCGCGCTGGCCACCACGGTGGTCTTCCTCGGCGGCTTCCTGCTCGCCGGGGCGTTCGTGGCGCTCGTCGTGCCGCCCACCGTGGCCAGCGTCGCGGAGCTGCACGACAGCGTGGGCAAGGCCGTCAACGACCTGAACGGCCTGGCCTCCCGGCTGGGCCTCAGAGGCGGGTCCCTGGCCACGCAGGTCAGGGACTACCTGTCCACGCAGGGGCGGCAGATCGCCAGCGGGGCGCTCACGGGCGTGCGGACGGCCGGGGAGATCGTCGTCGGCGCCGTGGTGGCCGTCGTCCTGGCCATCTACTTCATCCACGGCGGCGACCACCTGTGGCGGTGGCTGGTCGAGCTGCTGCCCGTCCCGGCCCGCCCGCGCGCCGAGCGGACCGGAGAGCTGATCTACGGCATCGTCGGCCGCTACATCCGGGGCGTCGCCCTGGTGGGGCTGGTGGACGGGTTCTTCATCGGGCTCGCGCTGTGGATCCTGGGCGTGCCCATCGCGCTGCCGCTCGCGGTGCTGACGTTCGTCGGAGCGTTCCTGCCGGTGGTGGGGGCGTTCGTGGCGGGGCTGCTGGCCGCGGTGGTCGCGTTCGTGGCCAAGGGCTGGGTGGTGGCGCTGATCGTCGTCGCGGTGACCGTGCTCGTGCAGCAGTTGGAAGGGCACGTGCTGGCGCCACAGATCTACGGCCGCGCGCTCGACCTGCCGGCCCCGGTCATCCTGATCGCCATCGCGGTGGGCAGCCTGGTCGGCGGGATCACCGGCGCGTTCCTCGCCGCGCCGGTCGCGTCGGTGATCGTGGCCCTGCTGCACGACCGCGGCCACGACGCCGCGCACGAGCCGCCCCCGGCTCTGCCCCCCGCTCCACCCCCAGCTCAGGCCGCCGCCCGGCCGGCCGAACCGGCCGGAGACGCCTGAGACGGGCCATGATGGTCACCATGCGATGGGTGACGTTCGACTGCTTCGGCACGCTGGTGGACTGGCGGCACGGCATCGCGACCAGCGCCGAGCTGGTCGCGCCCGGACACGGCGGGCGGCTGCTCCACGCGTACGGCCCGCACGAGCGCGCGGTCCAGCAGGAGTCCCCGCGCCTGCGCTACCGCGAGGTGCTGGCCGAGGCGCTGCGCCGCGCCTGCGCCGAGGAGGGTGTCGCGCTGCGGCCCGACAACGCCGGGATTCTGGCCGCCACGCTCCCCTACTGGCCCGTCTTCCCCGACGTCGGCGCCGAGCTGGCCCGGCTGCGGGAGGCCGGCTGGCGGATCGCGCTGCTGACCAACTGCGACCGCGACCTGATCGCCGGGACCCGGCGGCGGCTGCCCGTGCCGTTCGACGCGGTCGTGACCTCCGAGGACGCCGGCGCCTACAAGCCGGACCTCGCGCCTTTCACCGTGTTCAGGGACTCGTTCGACCCCGAGCGGTGGGTGCACGTGGCGCAGAGCTACGTCCACGACCTGGTGCCGGCGCACCGGCTGGGGTTGCGCCGCGTGTGGATCAACCGGCAGGGTGAGCGGCCCGCCGACCCGTCGGTGCCGCAGGACGTCCTGCCGGACCTGCGCGGCCTGGTCACCCTGCTCTGACCGGCCTCAGGGCTGCCCGCGCTGCTCCAGCACGTCGGAGATGCCCGCCAGGAAGGCGTCCACGTCCGAGATGAGGTAACCCGACCTCAGCAGCACGGTCGAGAACTTCGCCTCCCGCACCTCCTTGGCCGTCACCGGGTACTCGGTGGTGCCGCGCAGCGTGGCCACGATCCGGTCGAGGAACGCGTCCACCTCGTCCTCGTTGTAGCCGGTGCCCATCCGGCCCGGCCGGAACGCCACCCGCTCCACCCGCGCCGCCTGGGTCTCGAACCACTCCTCGCGCAGCATCTCCCCGGTCGGCTCCGCCAGGGCAGCCAGCCTGACGGGGCTCCTGGCCTGTGTCTCCAGCGCCACGACGAACGCCTCCAGGGCGAAGTCCACGGCCGTCTCGTGGTAGCCGCCGCGTCTGGGGCGGAACGTGGCCCGGCGAACGTCGTCGGCGGTCACGGGCTCCGCCTCACCCGCTCCCCGGCCCAGCGCCGACTCGATGCGCCCGATGAGGGCGTCGACCTCGGCCGGGTCATATCCGGAACGCATGCCCATGACGCGCGGAAAGCGGTTCAAGCCCACTCCTCCCGGAAGCTGCTGAGGGGTATCGATCTCTATTGTGGGGTTCTTTATCCCGATGATGCGAGCCGCCTTATACCGTTACAGCACCATGTGGCTCGCTCAGGTCTCATTCCGCTACCGAAGACACGACCGTTACGTCATCGAGGCCGCCGAGGCCCGCCTCGCTCCCGGTGACGTGGTGGAGCTCGTCGGCTCGAACGGCGCGGGCAAGTCCACGCTGCTGCGCCTGCTGGCCGGTCTCACCCGGCCCACCTCCGGGACCGTCACCGGACGGCCCGGCGTCGTCGGGTACGTCCCCGACCGCTTCCCCGCCGGTCAGCCGTTCACCGTGGCCGGCTACCTGGGTCACATGGCGCGCGTGCGCGCCGGCGCCCGCTGGGAGCCCTGGGCCGAGCGCCTCGGCCTGGACCGGTTCGCGGGGGTGCGGCTGGGCGAGCTGTCGAAGGGCACGGCGCACAAGGTCGGCCTGGTGCAGGCGCTCATGGCCGAGCCTGGGCTGCTCGTGCTGGACGAGCCGTTCGCGGGCCTGGACCGGGACACCCGCGACGCGCTGCCGGGCATCGTCACGGAGGTGGCCGAGCGGGGCGGCGTCGTCGTGGCGAGCGACCACCAGGGCGGGCTGCGCGCGCTGGCCGGGCTGCGCCTCTGGTCGTTACGCGACGGCCGCCTGAGCGAGCACGCCGGCCCACCGCCCGTGCCCTCCCCCGATGCCGCTTCCTGGAACGGGGACGAGGAGAGGACGGTGACCGTCGAGGTGAGCGTGCCGGCCCGCGACCTGGAGGCGTTCCTCCGCCGGACCCGCGACGACGGCTACCGGGCCCGCGCCCTCACCGGCGAGGAGGCCCCGTGATCGCCCTGGTCGTCTTCCGCCTCGCCGCCTACGTGCGCTCCCACCGCGTTCACCAGGCCCTGCTGCCCATCATCATCACGCTCTCGATCGTCTACGCCAGCCGCGCGCCGCGCGGCTCCGAGGCGGCCGCGCTGACGGACGGGGCCGTGCTCATCATCCCGTTCCTGGCCTGGGCGGCGCGGAGCCTGCTGGACACCGAGCCCGACGAGCAGCGCGCCATCTCGGCGACCGCCGTGGGCGGGCGCGGGCGCGAGACGGCCGCCGGGCTGCTGGCGGCCCTGGTCGCGTGCGGCGCGTTCGCGACGCTGGCCCTGGGGTGCGGGCTGGCGCTCGGCCTGTCCGCCGCTCCTCCGCCCGGGGTCTCCGTCGCCGGCGTGGTGGTCCACGCCCTCGCCGCCCTCGCCGGGGTCACGCTCGGCGCTCTCACCAGCCGGGCCGTCGTGCCGTCACCGGCGTTCTCGATCATGGGGCTCGTGGGCGGGTTCCTGGTGATGCTCGTGCTCAGCGTCTCTCCGGCGTACTGGCTGACAGTGCCGGTGGCGGCCTGGATGAAGGCGGCGGCGGCGGGTCGGCTGGTGGCCGAGCTGCCGGGGCTGAGCGCCATCTCGCTGGCGTGGTGCCTCGTGGGGCTAGGCGTGTACGGGTACCTGCGGCGCACGCGGCCTTGAGGACCCCGGCCGGGGCGCCCCTGGACTGAGGCGCCTCGGGTCCATCCGGTGACGCGGACGTCTGGGACGGGTGAGTCAGGCGTCCGCGGCGGCGAGCTGGCCGCAGGCGCCGTCGATCTCGCGCCCGCGCGTGTCGCGGACCGTCACCGGCACCCCGTGGAACTGCAGCCGGCGCACGAACGCCCGCTCGTCCTCCGGGCGCGAGGCCGTCCACTTGGAGCCCGGCGTCGGGTTGAGCGGGATCAGGTTGACGTGCACCAGCTTGTTGCGCACCAGCTTGCCGAGCAGGTCGGCCCGCCACTCCTGGTCGTTGATGTCCTTGATCAGCGCGTACTCGATGGACACCCGCCGCTTCGTCCTGGCCGCGTACGCCCACGCCGCGTCGAGCACCTCGGCGACCTTCCACCGGGTGTTGATCGGCACCAGCGTGTCGCGCAGCTCGTCGTCCGGCGCGTGCAGCGACAGCGCGAGCGTCACCGGCAGCCCCTCCTCGGCCAGCTTGCCGATCGCCGGCACCAGGCCGACCGTGGACACCGTGACCCCGCGCGCCGAGATGCCGAGCCCGTGCGGCGCCGGCTCCACCATGCGGCGCACCGCGCCGATCACCTGCTTGTAGTTGGCCAGCGGCTCGCCCATGCCCATGAAGACCACGTTGCTGACCCGGCCGGGCCCGCCCGGCACCTCGCCGGCCGCCAGCGCCCGAGCGCCCGACACGACCTGCTCGACGATCTCGGCGGTCGACATGTTGCGGGTCAGCCCGGCCTGGCCGGTGGCGCAGAACGGGCAGTTCATGCCGCAGCCGGCCTGTGACGACACGCACATCGTGACCCGGTCGGGGTAGCGCATGAGGACCGACTCCACCAGCGCCCCGTCGAACAGCCGCCACAGCGTCTTGCGGGTGGTGCCGGCGTCGGTCGTCAGCTCCTTGACCGGGGTGAGCAGCGACGGCAGCAGCGACGACAGCTTCTCGCGCGAGGCCGCCGGCAGGTCCGTCATCGCGTCCACGTCGGCGGTGAGCCGCTCGAAGTAGTGGCGTGACAGCTGGTCGGCGCGGAACGCCTTCTCCCCCAGCTCGGTCACCGCCGCCCGCCGGTCGGCCATGGACAGGTCGGCCAGGTGCCGGGCGGGCTTGGCCCTGCGCGGCGCGACGAACGTGAGCTGACCTGGCTGCTGGGACACGGGACTGCCTTCTGCTAGAGGGGGTTACCGACCAGGGTAATGAACGCTCGGCGTGAAGGCGTCATTCCAGGGGTCATCTGTTCTGGCGCGGTGCGCCGAGGGGAGCTCCCGGTCGCGGTACCGCTCGCACAGGGGCACTCCGCCGATCTACAGTCGTCTCGTATGACGATTTTCCGGTCGGCGTCTGGCGAGGGGCGGGCCGAGGTCGTCCTCACCGCCGTCAACCCGTACGGCAGCCGCGAGCTCGTGGTCGAGCGCGACGAGGGCGCCTCGGTGGCTTACCTGCGCGCGCCCGGCGGCACCGTGCACGGCGCGGTGTGGCTGGCCAACCACCGCGCCGCCCCACCGGTCATGGACCTGGCCCGCGTCAACTCCGGCCGGCCGCCGCTGATGCCGAGCCCCGGCACGACGCACCCCGCCGGGCGCGGCCCGCTCGGCAGGCTGGCCGTCCTGTGGTTCGAGGAGGGGGACGGCGTGGCCCTCTACGAGGACGACGACCTGCTGGCCGTCATCCCGGGCTGGGCCGACATGAGCAGGGGCATGCCCGGCTACGCGCGCGACGCCGTGGGCGAGTCACCGTTCGCGTGGGCGCTGTCGGAGGCGCTGGAGGGTCTGGCGCCGCGCATCTCCAACGCCCGCTCCTACTGGCTGTGGCGCCACTCGGAGGGGTCGTGGCCGTCGTTCCAGCAGTTCGCGATGAGCCACCTCGACGCGGTTCTGGGCCGGGCCGGGCGCTACTGGGAGGCGAGCGGCGACCGGCTGCCGACCGTCGGCATCACCGAGCGTCCGCCGCGCGAAGGTCGGCCGTTCAGCGTGCTGTCCACGGTCGGCATGAGCTGCCAGCGCATGCCCACGGTCGAGCAGTGGATCGACCAGCCCGGCGCGTACGCCCGGATCGAGCTGGCCGTGGCCACCCGCGACGACCCCCGCGAGGCGGCGCTGCTGCTCGTCTGGCTGGCGCAGTACCCCTGGCACTCGGTCACCTGGCTCGGCCACGGGCACACCGCCAAGTGGTACCACGAGCCGGCCACGTTCCCGCTGGGACCGCAGTACGCGGGAGTGCTTATGCTCGCCGATCCCCCCGACATGCCCGCCTTGTCGGGATTCACGTTCGGGGGTGAGGCGGTGCGCTGGCTCTGGCTCACGCCCATCACGGCCGGGGAGCTAGAAGAACACCGTCATTAGCAGCCACACCGGCACCAGCGTGGTCACCAGCGAGTCGAGCCGGTCCATGAGGCCGCCGTGGCCCGGCAGGATGGTGCCGAGGTCCTTGATGCCGAGATCCCGCTTGATCATCGACTCGATCAGGTCGCCCACGGTCGCCAGCAGCGCGGCCAGCGCGCCGATCAGCGCTCCCTGCCAGAGCCGCCCGTCGAAGAGCCAGGTCACCAGCCACGCCCCGACCACCGTGCAGGCCACCACCGACCCGGCCAGGCCCTCCCAGGTCTTCTTCGGGCTGATGACGGTCAGCTGGTGCTTGCCGAACAGCACACCCGCGATGTAGCCGCCGATGTCGCTGGCCACGGTCACCGCGATGAACACGATCACCCGGTCGCGGCCGTCGCCCGGCGCCAGCAGCAGCGCCACGAAGCCCGCCAGCAGCGGCGGGTAGACGAGCAGGAAGGCGGAGCCCGTCGCGTCACGGACGTACCCCGCGGTGCGCCCGCCCTCGCCCTCGCCGTCCCCGCCCGTGAACATGCGCCAGATCAGCAGGACGAACACCGACACCACGAACACGCCGAGCAGCCAGACCGGCCCGCCCCAGTACGCCCCGGCCTGCATGGCGGCCATCGAGACCAGCACCGGCACGACGGGCACCCGGATGCCGCGGGACGCGAACGCCTGCGTCATCTCGACCACGCCGACACCCACGGCCGCCACGACCACGACCAGGAACAGCTCCTTGACCGTGTAGAGGGAGGCGATGACCAGCGCGCCCAGCCCCACGCCCACCGCGATCGCGGCGGGCAGGTTACGTCCCGTACGGCCGCCGCCGCTCGGGCTGCCGCCAGCCGTACGTTCTTCCACAGAGACTCTCCATAAGCCACGGCCCCCGCCATCGGGCGAGGGCCGTGCGGCGGGCGCCGCTCAGACCTCGAGCAGCTCGGCTTCCTTGTGCTTGAGCAGCTCGTCGATCTTCGCGACGTGCTTCTGCGTCACGTCGTCGAGCTCCTTCTCGGCGCGCCGGACCTCGTCCTCGCCCGCCTCGCCATCCTTGATCATCTTGTCAAGGGTCTCCTTGGCGGAGCGGCGGATGTTGCGCACCGACACCTTGGCGTGCTCGCCCTTGTTACGGGCCACCTTGATGTACTCCTTGCGGCGCTCCTCCGACAGCTCGGGGAACGACACACGGATCAGCTGGCCGTCGTTGCTCGGGTTGACGCCGAGGTCGGAGTCGCGGATCGCCTTCTCGATCGCGGCCATCGAGCCCTTGTCGTAGGGCTGGATGATGACCATGCGGGCCTCGGGCACGTGGAACGAGGCCAGCTGCTGGATCGGGGTGGGCGAGCCGTAGTACTCGGCACTGATCTTGTTGAACATCGAGGGGGTGACACGGCCCGTGCGGATGGCCGCGAAGTCCTCCTTCGCGACCGACACGGCCTTGTCCATCTTCTCCTCGGCTTCGAGGAGGGTTTCGTCGATCACAGCGGCTCCCTGTCTTCTGGCTGGCGGATCGGGCTCGCTCACTTGCCTGCGGGACTCACCAGCGTGCCGATTTTCTCACCGCGGACCGCTCGCAGGATGTTGCCCTCACCCATGAGATCGAAGACCACGATCGGGAGGTCGTTGTCCTTGCACAGGCTGATCGCGGTCGCGTCCATGACCTGCAGGTCCCGGATCAGCACCTCGCCGTAGTCGAGGTGGTCGAACCGCACCGCGTCCGGGTTCTTGCGCGGGTCGGAGTCGTAGACGCCGTCGACCTGGGTGCCCTTGAGCAGCGCCTCGGCGCCGATCTCCAGGGCACGCTGCGACGCGGCGGTGTCGGTGGAGAAGAACGGCGAGCCGAGCCCCGCCCCAAAGATCACCACGCGGCCCTTCTCCAGGTGCCTGATCGCCCGGCGCGGCAGGAACGGCTCGGCCACCTGCTGCATGGTGATGGCCGTCTGCACCCGCGTCTCCACGCCGCGCCGTTCCAGGAAGTCCTGCAACGCCAGGCAGTTGATGACCGTGCCCAGCATGCCCATGTAGTCGGCGCGGGCCCGGTCGATCCCCTGCTCCGACAGGGCGGCCCCGCGGAACATGTTGCCACCGCCGACCACGACCGCGACCTGCACGCCCTCACGGACGGCCTCGGCGATCGAGTCGGCCAGGTGGTCGACCACGAGCGGGTCGATCCCCAGCGGGTCACCGCCGGCGAACGCCTCACCCGACAGCTTCAGCATCACCCGTTTCCAGCGCAGCGGACTCTGCGGCGAACCCGGACGCGAGGAAGCCGCCGGCGTGGCTGGCTCCTGATTGTCCTGCACGGCGGCGGCCTCCTTCTTAGAAGTTTCGGTGAGCTGAGGGTTCGCTCAAGCCTAAGCCTGACCGACCTTGAAGCGGACGAACGAGAGCACCTCGGCACCGTTCTCCTCGGCGTACTTCGCCACGCTCTTCTTGTTGTCCTTGACGAACGCCTGCTGGAGCAGCGTGAAGTCCTTGTACCAGCCGTTGACGCGACCCTCGACGATCTTGCCGATGGCGGCCTCGGGCTTGCCCTCCTCGCGGGTCATCTCCTCGAAGAGCTTGCGCTCCTTCTCGACGACCTCGGCGGGCACGGAGGCGGGGCTCAGGTACTGCGGGGCCATCGCCGCGGCGTGCTGGGCGATGTCCTTGGCGACCTCGGCGTTCGGCTTGTCGAGCTGCACGAGCACGCCGACGGCCGGCGGCAGGGCCGGGTCGGTGCGGTGCATGTAGGCGCCGATGTAGCCGCCCTCCAGCACCGCGAAGCGGCGGACCTCGATCTTCTCGCCCAGCGCGGCGTTGGCCACGTCCAGGTGCTCCTTGACGGTCTTGCCGTCGAAGGAGGACTCGAGCAGGGAGGCCACGTCGGCCGGCTTGGTGGCCAGCACGTGGTTGACGACCTGGGCGGCCAGCTCCTGGAAGCGCTCGCCCTTGGCGACGAAGTCGGTCTCGCAGTTGAGCTCGAGCAGCGCGGCGGCGGAGTCGCCGTCCTGCTTGAGGGCGACCAGGCCGTTGGAGGCGGTGCGCGCCTCGCGCTTGCCGACGTCCTTGGCGCCCTTCAGGCGCAGCAGCTCGATGGCGCGGTCGAAGTCACCCTCGGACTCCTCCAGCGCCTTCTTGCAGTCCATCATGCCGGCAGCGGTGATCTCGCGAAGCCGCTTGACGTCGGCCATGTTCACGGAAGCCATTGCTTTTTCCTCGTGGGATTTCGTCGTGGATCGGATGGGCGCCGGGTCCGGCACCCACCCTGGGGTGGAACGGCCGGCGCGTGCCGTGCGGAAGCTTGGCCTTGCTCGGTGTGTAACCCGAGCCGGTGGGCGCTAACCCGGGCGGCGGGCCCGGTTTGGCGTCCTTGTGCTGCTGGCCAGGTGCGGTGCCTCAGGCGCTCTCCCGGCACGTCGCCCGGAGGCGCTTCCTGGGAGAGGTGTCCCCGGCGGTGCGGCGGCGGTGCGCCGGCACTGCCCCGGGGAGGCTCGCATCTCACCGAGGCGATGTCCGGAAACCTCGCCCCTCACCGAAGCGACGTCCTGAAACCTCGTCCCGACCGGAGTGACGTCCGAAGAGACGCCCAGCCGGAGCGGCGGCGTCCGGCGGTGCGATGCCGGCCGGAGTGGCGTCCGGCGGCTCGGCCCGGCCGCCTCGATCGGTTCGCCCGTCGAGGTGCCCCGGCCGAGCTGCTGCCGCTTCGTGACGCAGGGGGCGTGGATCTCCCCCCGCGTCGCCATCGCACCGACGAACACGCGCTCACCGGCGACGCCACCTGTGGCCCTCACCCCGTCCGCCCCGTGGAGACGGCCGGGGTGGGAGCCAGGCGACTCGGTCGGTCAGGCCTGCGGCTGCTCGGTGCCGGCCTCGGGCGCGTCGGCCTCAGCCTCAGCAGCGGCCTCGGTCGCAGCGGCCTCAGGCGCGGCGGCCTCAGCCTCAGGAGCGGCCTCAGCCTCGGGCGCGGCCTCAGCCGGGGCGGCGGCCTCGGCGGGAGCGGCCTCGGCCTCAGGAGCTGCCTCGGTCGCGGCGGCCTCGCCGGTGCCCTGCTCGATGAGCTCGCGCTCCCACTCGGCCAGCGGCTCGGCGGCGGCGGGCTTCTCGTCACCACGGGCGGCGCCCGAGCGGGCCATCAGACCGGCGGCGACACCGTCGGCGACGACCCGGGTCAGCAGGCCGACGGCGCGGATCGCGTCGTCGTTGCCGGGGATCGGGTAGTCGACCTCGTCGGGGTCGCAGTTGGTGTCGAGGATCGCGACGACAGGGATGCCAAGCTTCTTGGCCTCGCTGATCGCGATGTGCTCCTTCTTGGTGTCGACGATCCACACCGCGCTGGGCACGCGGCCCATGTCACGGATGCCGCCGAGCGTGCGCTCGAGCTTGTCCTTCTCACGCCGGCGCATGAGGAGCTCCTTCTTGGTGAGCCCCGAGGCGGCGACGTTGTCGAAGTCGAGCTCCTCGAGCTCCTTCAGGCGCTGAAGCCTCTTGTGCACGGTGGAGAAGTTGGTGAGCATGCCACCCAGCCAGCGCTGGTTGACGTACGGCATGCCGACACGGGCGGCCTGCTCGGAGATGGCCTCCTGAGCCTGCTTCTTGGTGCCGATGAACAGGATCGTGCCGCCGTGGGCGACCGTCTCCTTGACGAAGTCGTAGGCACGGTCGATGAACGACAGCGACTTCTGCAGGTCGATGATGTAGATGCCGTTGCGCTCGGTGAAGATGAAGCGCTTCATCTTCGGGTTCCACCGGCGAGTCTGGTGTCCGAAGTGAACGCCGCTCTCGAGCAGCTGTCGCATGGTGACGACGGGGGCCATCTGCTGGTCCTCCAGGTCAGGGCGCCCGGCAGGCGGGCGCGATTCTCGGTTGTGACGCGGCGGCCAACGGCCACCGCCCTGATGCCCCGAATCACGCCAGCCGGGCCAGGCCCGGACCGATGGTGTGATCCGTGACGGGGCATGCGAAGTCGGCCTGTGGTGACAGGCCACCGGAAAGTCTACCTTGCATGCCGCCCCCGCCTGACCGCCCCCGGTCAACCGGTCGCCTCACCCGGCTCCGTGGTCCTCCGTGGGGAGACCCGGCACCGGCCTCCGCACATGCGGAAACAGGTTGAACTGCGCCTCCGCGACCCGGGCCCCCGCCGGCGCCGCCTCGGGCGGCCGGTGGCGGGCGACGTACGGCCGAAGCAGCTTCTCGATCTCCTGCGCGAGCCGGGCGAGCTCCGCGGCGTCGACACGGAGAATGGTGCGCGCGAAGGTGGTGGCGTCACGCCACTCCGGCGGCTCCTGGTCGTGGTTGGCCAGAGCCCGCCGCGCCTCCTCGTCCGCCTCCTTGCGCAACGCCTCGATCAGCAGGTCCTTGGCCTCACGCACCTCCGGCCGGTCGTCGGGCAGCCGGCCGATGGCGAAGGACTTGTCCACCGCCTTCCACAGGCGCTCCCTCCCGTCCCCCCGAGGCGGCGCGTCCTCCACGAATCCGTACTTGGCCAGCATGCGCAGGTGATAGCTGGCCGCGCTGGGCGTGATACCCGCCCCCTCGGCGACGTCGGTGGCCGTGACGCTGCCTCCGGCGCCGAGCCGGTTGAGGATCGCCAGCCGTGCCGGATGCGCCAGAGCCCGCATCGCCCTGGGATCGCTGAGGCTCTCCATCTCCCGCGTCATGGGCACAAGGTACCCGGATCTGATGTGAAGCATTGCCTTCAGGACTGTGAAGCGTTACTTTCACATAGTATGAAGCGTTCCCTTCACACTTTTCCCGCTGTGACGCCCCTCCGGAAGCAGCGCGACTACCGCTTACTGTGGGGCGCCCGGACCGTCTCGGTCACCGGCTCGGAAGTGTCCAAGCTGGCGATCCCCCTCACCGCCGTCACGCTTCTCACGGCCTCTCCCGCCGAGATGGGCCTGCTCACGGCCGCCGCCTCGGTCCCCGCCCTGGTGTTCGGCCTCCAGACGGGCGCGATCGCGGACCGGCTCACCCGGCACCGCCCGGTCATGATCGCCTGCGAGCTGGTGGCGGGCCTGGCGGCGGCGACCGTTCCGGTGGCGTGGCTGCTGGGAACGCTGAACGTGATCTGGCTGATCGCCGTCGCACTCGTCGTCGGCACCGCGTCGGTGCTGTTCCGAGCCGTGAACTTCCCGCACCTGGCGGTCATCGTCTCCCCGGACCAGCGCACCGAGGCGATGGCGGGACTGCAGGCGTCCTACTCCGTCGCCTCGGTCGCCGGCCCCGGCCTCGCGGGGCTGCTCGTCCAGCTCGTCACGGCCCCGCTCGCCGTACTGGCCGAGGCCCTGTCGTTCCTGACGTCAGCCGTGCTGCTGCGCTCCATCCGCACCCCGGACCGTCACGAGCCGGCCCCGTCACGGGGCATGTGGCGTGACGTGACCGAGGGACTCCGCGTCAGCGCCACCCACCCCGTGCTCCGTGCCCTGCTCGGCGCGGGGGTCACGATCAACTTCTTCGCGATGACGTACATGGCCGTCCACATGCTCTACATGGTCAACACCCTCGGCATCCCCCAGGGCCTCATCGGGGCCCTCATCGCCTTCAGCGGTCTCGGCGGCCTGCTCGGCGCCTGGGTCACGACCCGCTTGGCCGGCCGCTACGGCGCGAACCGCGTCCTGCTCGTGTCCGTGCTGTTCTTCCCGGCGGAGGTCCTCATCGTCGGCCTGCTGAGCGGTCCGCTGTGGTGGAAACTGGCGGTGCTCGCCGTATCGGGAACGGTCACCGGCGGCATCGTGGTGGCTTTCTCCACCTGCATGGGCGCCATCATGCTCAACGAGGCCACGCCCGAGCTGAGGGGCCGCGTCAACGCCACGACGACGTTCGCGGTGCAGGGCGTCATGGCGCTGGGCGGGCTGGCGGGCGGCCTCCTGGCGGAGTGGGTGGGCCTCCGCGCCGTCATCCTCATCTCGGCCGCGGGCATCGCCCTCAGCACACTGTGGATCTGGGCCTCCCCTCTACGCCCGAGCCGTCGCGGCGCCCCCCACGGATCACATGACGCCACCTCGTCGACGGCCCGCCTGGACGGGCCTGCTGTGTGAGCGCCCGGGCCGGCGGTGAAGGCCCGCCCGGCTGCAGGCGCCCACTCCGCAGTGGTTCCGGCGGCGGCGCCACCACCTGGCCCGCATGCGCGACTGGCCCGCATGCCGCGCGTCTCACCGGCGGCGGCAGGCCGCACGAGGGCCGATCCGCTCTCCGGCCGCAGACCTCAACCCGGGCGAGCGCCCAGCGGTGTTCTCAGCCCGGCGCCTGTGCATAACCCACAGCCATCCACAGAACCACGTTCACCAGCTCGAACCGCGCCGTGCCCCCGCCAAACTGCCGGGCATGCCGACGCCTCCTCCCTCACACACCTCGCACCACACCGCCTCCAAGAGCGCACACCACAGGGGACCCAGTACGGCCGCCGCCGCTGCCGCCCCCCACCGCAAGACTGACGCACATCCCCAGCAGCGCAATGTCCGGCCAACCCGCGAACGCCACCTTCGCCACCTTCGCCCTCTTCGCGCCGTTGGCCCCCTCCGCCCCATGAACCGAAAGAGCACCGACCCTCCACGCCGATCAGGTGCCACGCCCATCCCCAGAAGCGACCACCCCCTGTGGCAGTACGAGATCTCGCGCGCCTCCGGAGCACCGGAGCACGAAGAGCCGCTCCACGACACGACCGGGCCTTCCCATGCTCACTTCGCTCCTGCGCAGACCCGGAACCGCGGCATACCGACCCGCCCGTTCCGGATATCCGGCAGGACCATGACCTCCGGCCGGATGGCCATGACCCTGGTGCTGCTCATCGTCCTCGTCTTCGTCCCGCTCCTCCCGGCGTCGCCCGCGGCAGCCGCTCCTGCCGTCTGGCGCTGGCCCCTGGACGGTCGCCCGCGGATCGTGCGCCACTTCGCCCCGCCCCTCGAACGCTGGCTGGCCGGCCACCGCGGCATCGACCTCGCCGCTCCACCCGCGGCCCCGGTCCTGGCCGCCGGCGCCGGCACCGTCCGTTACGCCGGCCGTCTCGCAGGCCGAGGCGTCGTGTCCGTCGAGCATCCCGGCGGCCTGCGCACGACCTACCTCCCCGTCACTCCCTCGGTACGGCGCGGCGAACACGTCTCCGCAGGGGATCCGCTCGGCGTATTGGAGGCTTCGGCGGAAAGCCATTGCGCAGAATCCTGCCTGCACTGGGGCCTCCTCCGGCCGCCCCACTACCTGGACCCCCTCCTGGTCCTGGGACAGGCCCGCGTTCGACTGCTCCCGTTCTGGGATCCCGCAGCACCGGGGGTGAACGTACGGTTCCCGCCCGACGCTCCCTCCGGAGCACGCCCGGAGACTCTCGACATGGGAGGAGAAGACACGCACGACGGATTGCCCCGTGCGACGCCGCCGCGCACCACCACCATGGGGCCGACCTGGCCGCACGACACCACTCACACCGAACCAAGCGGCCCGGCCGCCCTGCAAGCCCTCACCACCACACCGAGGGCCAACCGGGGAAGCAGTTCCCCAACGAGAACCCGCGCTGCCGCCGCCTCTCAGACCCTCATCACCCTGGCGCATCGGGAGCAGAGACGCACAACAACCACCAAGAACCACAAGCACACCGACACCCCCACCGAGGCGCACACCGCCACCCATGCCGTCACTGATCCAGTCGCCTCCACCGCCACCGACGCAGAGACTGACACCGGCACCGTCGTCGCTGAGACCGCCGCTGAAGTCATCCGGAGCGCCGACGAGGTCCGGGATAGCGCGGAGGACTCAGAGAGCGCGGAGAACTCGGTCAGCGCTGAGGTCGCCGACGGTGGGCGAGTCCGTAGCGCCGGGGCCGGCGCGTCCCCGTTCGTTCCCGAGCATCCCCGCCTGCTCTTCACCGCACTGGACAACCCGTTGCCGTGCACATCACCACACAACACACCTCAAACGCCGAGTTCGGCCTCCACCGTGTGGTCTCTACGGTTCCCGCACGGTCCCGCCGCAGCCCCCGCCGCGGCCGCCCTGGGCACGGCCATGTTCCTCGCCTGCATCCTCCTGGTCGTACTGCTGCGTCATCGCAAACCAAGCCGCCAAAGGAAGCCACGGCAGAGACCGGCACGAGGCACTCACCGAAAGCCTCAACGCGCGCGAACGAACAGCACCGCACGAAGGTGAGGCAACATCCCGCTCACCAGCAACGCTGCGAGCGACCCCCATGCCAGCGGAATGGCCATGGCCGGCCCTCGACTCCCCTCCCATGCGCTGTCCCCAACATGGCTCCGCACGCCGCACACCCCGTGGACGCAACCCTCGGGCGGCTGCCGGCGGCCTCCCGTACCCGTTTCCACCGCCTGCCGCAACGCTGCCTCCGCCACAACACCACCGACGCCACCTGCCCGAAACCCACCCCCACCCACCGCGAGCGGTGAGGCGGAGAGGCGGTGAAGCGATCGACGCAAGCAGGTCGGCGCGGAGCTGGCCGACCTGGGTGTACGGATCTCCAGGATGATGGGGAGTCCCGCGCTCAAAGATCAGGCGGGGAAGGCGTTCGCGAGCCTGCAGCGCGACGGCGCGATGGTGTTCCGGCTGGTCAGGGACACCCCCGAACACACAGCCGCGCTCCAGCTGGCCGGGGCGTCCCTGTTCGACCCCTCGGGACAGGGCAGGACGGTGAAGGACTGTGTGGTCGCGCCCCACTCCTCGGCCGGAGAAATGGACGGATCTGGCCGAGGCCGCCCTCAGCCGCCCACGCTGATCAGTAGGCCACCTCGACAGTGTGGCGGTGGGTGCCTGCTTCGGGCAGGACGCGGAGCACGGCGTCGGCGAGCCAAGGTAAGCCCAAAAGCCGCGGCCGTCATGAGACTGGCCTTGCTGGACGCAGGCTAACCGCGCGCGGGAGCCCAGATCGAAAGTCGAGGCGGACGCGCCCGTTCGATCAAGGCCGCCTTCTCACCGGGTAGCCCCGTGCGGCCTTCCAGCGATCGGCCGGGCTAACGCCGCCTGAGGAAGAACGCCTGCGCATTGTCTGTCTTTCCGTTGATGGTGCCCACCGACCACAGGTCAGATGTTCCCGGGATCGTGGTGGTGTTGACGTTGCTTTCAGCAGCGCCGCGGCGGTCCTCGCGCGTCCACTTCTCGCCGTCGTAGTGAAGGAAGACGATCTCATCGGCCGGGCCGATGCCGCTTGCCCACATATTGTTCTTGCCCCCGGCTGTGACGCTGGTCAGGGAGACGTTCCAGGCGGGCAGTTTCACGCGCTTCCAGGCGACGCCGTCCCAGTGCATGACGAGCGGAACAGCAAGGACATTACTTCTGGTCTTCTCAATACATTCGCCCGACTGGCGGTCCCGCTCTTCTTCGCTTGGGGAGATCTCTCCGACGGCCCACACGTCCTCGGGGTCGGTCTGCCAGACGCTCTTCAGTACCCCGCCGCGTATGTGGGGGATGTTCCCGTCGTTCATGTTCCAGTTCGTGTGCGCCGGACCCGTGTGCCAGATCTCCGGTGTGACCCCCTCGCATTTCAAGTGGTCTGTGGCGCCGACGATCCACTCGTGACCGCTCTTGAACGAGACCGCGTTCATCCTGGTGCCGTCACCAACCGAGTCCATCGAGAACTTCCTGCCGTCCCAGTGGACGACGAAGGGGAGTTCGGGGCCGTCACCGAGCAGCACCGCACGGCCTTTGTCTACGGCGATGTCCCTGAAGAAAAAGTTCTCGGCGATTCCGAACGGCTCGAAGGTCGTCCAGCGGCCGCCGCTTCGTCGGGCGAGCTTGGAACCAGCGGAAATCCATACGTCATCCTGGCCGTCCACGTCGAGCGCGCTGAGGAATTCCAACTTGTGCCACGGCAACGGAATGCGGGCCCAGGTCGAGCCGTCCCACCGCATGAGGACGCCCCAGCCCAACTCGTCGTCCGCGCTGTCTTCGAACCCGATGGCCCACGCGTCACGCGATCCAAGCGCCTTCACCTCGATCATCCCCGAGCCCCGCGTGAGCGTTGGGACCTTGATGTCCTTCCACCGCCTGGACTGCTCGATCGGGTTACCCAGTGTTGGCGATGTGATGGGCGCGGCAGAAGCGGTGGCCGCCGGAGAGATGGGAGGAGTGGGGGACAGAACGGCCCCGGGCGTCTCACCCGAACATGCCGCCAGCACGCCCAGGAAGGCAACCATCGCCGCCATACGCCACATGATCGTCATGCTCGGGCATTCTTCCTGCCCGCGATGACGCTCGCCCCGCATTAGGCGCGTGGGTGGGCCTGACGGTAGGCGGCGCGCAAGCGGTCGATGGAGACATGGGTGTAGATCTGCGTGGTGTTGAGTGACGCGTGGCCGAGCAGTTCCTGGACACTGCGGAGGTCGGCGCCTCCTTCCAGCAGGTGGGTGGCTGCACTGTGTCGAAGGCCGTGGGGGCTCAGGTCGGGCGTGCCCTCCAACATTCTCAGCCGTCCGTGTACGGCTCTGCGGACTGTGCCGGGGTCGATGCGGCCGCCTCGGATTCCCAGGAAGAGCGCCGCCCCCGAGTGGGTGCGGATCCACAACGGCCGACCGTGTACGCACCAGCGATCCAGGGCCCGCAGGGCGGGGCCGCCGAAGGGTACCGACCGCTCCTTGCGACCTTTGCCGAGCACCCGGATGACATTGCGATCGCGGTCCACGTCGTCCACGTCCAGCGCGCACAGTTCGCTCACCCGTACACCCGTCGCGTACAGCAGCTCCAGGATCGCCTGGTCCCGGAGTTCTTTGGGGTCGTCGGTCGTCGGCAGGTCCAGAGCGGTCCGCGCTTGGCTCTGGTCGAGCACCGCGGGGAGGGTACGAGGCGCCTTGGCACTGCCGAGCAGCAGACCCGGGTCATCCGGCAGCCAGCCTCGGCGGTGACAGTAAGCGGTGAACGTACGGGCGCACGCGGTACGCCGCGCGAGAGTCGCCCGCGCCTTTCCCTCGGCGTGCTGGCCGGCCAGCCATTCCCGCAGCGTGGCGATGTCCAGACAGTCGAGCCGGCCGTCGAGGTGCGCCATCAAGGAAGCGACATCCGACAAGTAGGCCCTGACCGTGTGCGGTGAAAGGTCTCGTTCGAAGCGCAGGTACCTGTCGAATTCGGCGACGACTTCGTCGAGGTTCGCTTCCTGACTCACTTCATCCCCATGGTCAGCATCGGACGCATCGGCAGCTATGGCACCCATCATCGCGCCTCGTGCCCGATCCGGGCCAATACTCACCGACCCGGCGACCCAGCTGAGACAGCGCTCGACTCGTCGCCCCCAGGGTGGCTCAATCCTGGTGGGCCGATCCTGGCGGGCCGATCCTGGCGGGCGGCCAACACGGGAGAGGACCCGATCCTGGCGGGGGACCAACACGGGAGAGGACCCGATCCTGGCGGGAGACCAACACGGGCGAGGACCCGATCCTGGCGGGAGACCAACCCTGGCGAGGAACCGGTCGTGATGGATGGCTCGATCCCGGCCGGCCCCAACCCTCACCGAGCCCCACCCTACGAGCCTGAATCCCCGGCTCAGCCTGACTTGGGGACCTGCATCCTGGCGGATGGCTCGGAGTTGTGTCAGCGGGAGTGGCCTACGAATTTGGCCTGGTGGCAGCCGTGGCGTTGTGAAATGAAGACGGCCATCGCGTGATCCTCCGAAGGGCAAAGTGAAGATCGAAGGAGACGGCGATGGCCGCGGACACCAGTGTGACGCCTGAGCGATGGCCGCCCAGGCAGAACGAGACCGGGGACCCCCACTTGTTGCGATCCAGGGTGAAGCCATGGGTGCGTTGATGTCGGCCGAGGCCGAAAGCCTGCGCGGGGCCGCACGTGGCTGGCGCAGCAACGAGCTAGCCAAACAGCCGCAACAGATACAGGGGCCGGAAGTGGACACCCGCACCTCCACGATGGCGTCCGCAATCTGAACACTGCGCCAGGGCTCCTACGCGTCAGTGCTCAACCTGCGGGCAGGCTCGCCTCACACGAGTCGCTCAACCCTCGGGAACGGCTCAACCTTCCCGAGCAACCCCACTTTCGCGCGGAGGCGCGCCCCTTGGGGTGGATTCGACATTCGGGGGCAAATCAACACGCGCGGCCAGTTCGACGCTCGTGGGTGGCTCGACGCCCGATGCCGGTGCGACGCTCGACATCGGTACAACGCTCGACATCGGTACGACACTCGACGCCGGTACAACGCTCGACGCCGGAACGACGCTCGACGGTGGCTCGATGAAAGTGTCTGCGCCTGTGGAATCGGCCGGGTCGGGGAGGGTGGTGTCCGCTTTGCGGTACGAGGCGGAGGCTCGGCGGAGGCGCCAGCCCTTCTCCACGCGTTCGATGTAGCCTGCTGCGGCCAAGCCGCCGAGGGCGCTGAGGGTCGCGTCCAGCGAAACGCCCGCTGACAGGGCGATGCCGGCCGGGCCGGTGCCGCCCCTGGACGGGACGGCGTCCAAGACCTTTCGGGTGACCTCGCTCAAGGCGTCTCTCGGAACGGCTGGGCCGCGCGCGCAGGGAGCGAGGTCGCCTCCGATCGTGCCCACCAGCTCGATCACTTCCTCGGGCGTCGTGACGCAGGTCGCCTTACGTTCGCGCAGGAGATGGTGGCATCCGGCGGACAGCGTGGACGTGACCGGGCCGGGCACGGCGGCGAGGTGGCGGTTCAGCCCGAGGGCATGGGTGGCCGTGTTGAGGGCGCCGCTTCGGAGCGCCGCCTCCACGACCACGGTGCCGCGTGAAAGCGCGGCGATCAGCCGGTTGCGGATCAGGAAGCGGGCACGCGTGGGGTGTACGCCGGGCGGGCACTCGCTGACGATCACCCCTTGGTCACGGACGGCCGCGAACAGCTCGTGGTGACCGCGGGGGTACGAGATGTCGACACCGCAGGCCAGGACGACGACCGTCGGGGTGTCCGAGGCGAGCGCCCCCGGTGGGCCGCGCCGTCCACGCCGTAGGCGCCTCCGGAGACCACGGTCCAGCCGTCCTCTCCCAGTCCGAGTCCGAACTCGGCTGCCACGTGCACCCCGTACGGCGTCGCCGCCCGGGCGCCGACGATCGCCACGGAGCGCAGGCAGGAGAACCGCAGATCCACCGTGCCGTGCAGCCACAGACCCAGTGGCCTGGCGGCGCCGAGCTGGTCAAGTTGGGTGGGCCATTCCGGGCTCCCGGGCACGATCAGCCGCGCTCCGAGCCGCTCACCCGCCACCAGGTCGGCCTCCGGCGCCCCCGCCGCATCCGCCGCGGCCAGGCGGGCATGCCAGGTGCTCAGCCGTTGATCGAGTTTGGCCGGGGGCTGATGCTGTGCCTCCTGCGCCGCAAACTCCGGAGGTATCGTCCGCTCGCGGATGGCACGGACGGCCGCTGGTGTGCCGGAGTGGGCCACAAGGCGGCCCATCATCGTGTCTCCGGCGTCGGCGACACGCATGAGTGCGGCCCTCGCCTCGAGTTCGGCACTGTTCATGATCGTGGTGTGACCTTGCCTGCGCTGGTGGGACAGGGAATCGCCTGCGCCGATGGGATGAGGAAATGGGTCGAATGTTCTAGGGGGAGCCGGTGGTGGTCCTCTGCCGTTCCCATGCCCATGGTGTGGATGTCGCCGGTCTCAGCATGAGGAGGGGACGCTGGTGTCATGAGTTCAACCCCATCCACAGGGCCAGGGCGGTGCCGGTTTCGTCGGGGCCTGGTTGGGGTTTGCCGGCGAGGTCGGCGAGGGTCCAGGCGACTCTGACGACGCGGTCGAGGCCGCGGGCGCTGAGTGCGCCTGAGTCGAGGCAGGACGCGACCTGCTTCATCGCCTCGTCATTGGGCCGATAGTCGGCGTGCAGGGCGGCGGACGGGATCTCGGCGTTCGTCCGCCATGGAGTGCCGGACAGGCGTTCGGCCGCCCGTTGCCGGGCGCCGAGGACGCGGGCCGCCACGGTCGCGCTCGACTCGACGAACTGACGGTCTGCCATCAACTCGCGCCGGGACGAACGAGCCACGGTGACCTTCATGTCGATGCGGTCGATGAGGGGGCCCGAGAGCCGGCCGAGGTAGCGGCGCTTGATCGTGGGGGTGCAGGTGCAGCTGCCGGCTTTGTCCTGCGGTTGGGCGCATGGGCAGGGGTTGGCGGCCAGGACCAGGATGAACCTCGCGGGGAACGTCACCGACCCGGCGGACCGCGACACCGTCACTTGACCCGACTCCAGGGGCTGGCGGAGTGCATCGAGCACATGGCGCGGGAACTCCGGAGCCTCGTCCATGAACAGCACTCCCCGATGGGCCAGGGAGACGGCGCCCGGTCGCACGATGGTGCTGCCTCCGCCCACGATGGCGGCGGAGGTGGCCGTGTGGTGCGGGCTCACGAGCGGCGGTCTGTTGACCATGGGGCTGTTGGACGGCAGGACTCCGGCCACGGAGTGGATGGCCGTCACCTCCAGCGCGTGGTCGAGCTCCAGATCCGGCAGAAGGGTGGGCAGGCGCTCAGCCAGCAGCGTCTTGCCGGTGCCGGGCGGACCGAGCATCCAGAGATTGTGCCCACCGGCCGCACAGACCTCCAGGGCCCGGCGCGCGACAGGCTGGCCGACGACGTCCGACAGGTCGACGGCCGGGGAGACCGTGGGCCGTACCGGGTCCGTGAGATCGAACGGGAGGGGCTCCGGTGGCGGGTCTCCCTTGCGCAGCCACTCCACGAGCTGTCGCAGGTCGGACACAGGCATGATCTTCACGTCGGGGACCAGGGCGGCCTCCGCAGCGTTGGCCGAGGGGATCACGACAGTGACCTCGCCGTGCTTGGCGGCGCCCAGAACGGACGGCAGCACGCCGCGTACGGGCCTGAGCCGCCCATCGAGGCCGAGCTCCCCCAGGAAGAACGGCTCGGCGATGCGCTCGGCCGGTATCACACCCGCGGCGCCGAGGATGGCGACGGCGATGGCGAGGTCGAACTGGCTGCCTCGTTTCGGAAGGCTGGCCGGGAACAGGCTCACCGTGATGCGAGCGTCGGGCCAGGGGTAACGGCTGTTGACCATGGCCGAACGGACCCGCTCCCGGGCCTCGAACAGCGCCGTGTCGGGCAAGCCGATGAGGTGGATGCCGGCCAGACCGTTGCCGACGTCTGCCTCCACCTCGACGCTGCGGCCGGACACACCGACCAGCGCCACGCTACGGGTACGTGCCACGGCCATCTAGACCGCCCCCCGGACATGGAGAAGGGAGTAGTCGCCCGCGAAGCGCTCCAGCGCGATCACATCGACCCGCACGGTCTCGAATCTGCGCGGCTGGCCCGTCAGCCATTGGGCCGCGAGCATTCTGAGCCGGCTCAGCTTGGCCGGTCGTACGGACTCCAGGGCGGTGCCGTGGGAGCGGCCCGATCGGGTCTTGACCTCGACCACGACCAGGGTGGGGCCGTCTTCGGCGATGATGTCGATCTCGCCGTGACGGCATCGCCAGTTGCGGTCGATGATGGTGAGTCCCTCGGATGTGAGGTAGTCGGCGGCGAGTTGCTCGCCGTGTCTTCCGAGCTCGTTCTTCGTGGCCATGTGGCAGCACCTCCGGGCACCGACTTTCGCGGATGGGAGGTGGCGGGGTGGGGCCGAACGGGGTTCTGGGGATAGGGGGCAGGCGGGGGATAACGGCTGTGGACAAGGGGCCGGAGGTGGCGGACGCTGGCGAGCGGCGGAGCTGGGGGAATCCCCCTGAAGGAGCCTGGGGGAATCCCCCTGAATGAGCCTCCGGTCGCGAGTGAGCACGTGAATGAGCGGCCGGTGTCGGTCGGCGTGGAAGCGAGCGGCCCGTGAGGCGAGCAGGCCACCGGGGCGGGCGAGCGTGGGGGCGAGCGGCCCGTGGGGGCGAGCGCCCATGGGAGCGAGCGGCCCATCGGAGCGAACTGCGCAATACATAGACGAAAGGGGCGCCACATGTACGAAAGGGGCGCCCCAATCCAGGGACGCCCCGTGTGATCACCCGGCGGTCGCACCCGCACCGCCGTCGAGGCAGCGGCAGGTGCGGGCGCAGGGCCCGGTGCAGGTCAGCCGGAGGAGAAGCCCTCCTTGGGCATTTCCAGGTCGGCCTTGGCGAGTTCCTCCACGTTGACGTCCTTGAACGTGACGACGCGGACGTTCTTCACGAACCGCGCCGGCCGGTACATGTCCCACACCCACGCGTCCTGCATCTTCACGTCGAAGAAGACATCCCCGTTCTCCGCGGTGCGGACGTCGAGGTCGACCGAGTTGGTCAGGTAGAAGCGCCGCTCCGTTTCCACGACGTAGGTGAACAGCCCGACGACATCGCGGTATTCGCGGTAAAGCTGCAGCTCCATCTCGGTTTCGTACTTTTCGAGATCTTCTGCGCTCATCGCGGTCCTCCTGTCGTACCGGTCCCCCGGTGTGCCCGGTCAGACAACCCCGGCCCCCCATTCATTCTCGCCCATCTCCCTGGCCACCGTGACGAACGAGTAACGGTGGTGCGGACATGGGCCATGCGTCTCCAGAGCCCTGCGGTGGCCGGGCGTCACATACCCCTTGTGGTCGGCGAACCCGTACACCGGGAACTCGCCGTCCAGCTCCACCATCATCCGGTCCCTGGTCACCTTGGCCACGATCGACGCGGCCGCCACGCAGGCGGCCACCTGGTCCCCCTTCCACACGGCCAGCGACGGCGCCGGCAGCCCGGGAACCGGGAAGCCGTCGGTCAGGATGTACTCCGGGTCACAGGTCAACCGCGCGACGGCGCGCCGCATTCCGGATATGTTGCTCCGGTGCAGCCCCCGCGCGTCGATCTCGGTAGGCGGGATGACGACGACGCCCACGTGGGCGGACCGTACGATCTGCTCGTACAACCGCTCTCGTACGGCCGGCGACAGCAGCTTGGAGTCGCCCAGCCCGTCGATCTGTTTGCGCAGGACGACCGCGGCGACGACCAGCGGTCCGGCGCAGGCTCCCCGACCTGCCTCGTCGACTCCCGCGATCGGGGTCAGGCCGCGGCGCGCGAGCGCCCTTTCGTAGGCGTACAGTCCGGAGTCACGCCGGATGACGCTGGGCCGGGGGCGGAACGCAACTGTCATGACAAGAGGCAGCGTACGCCCCAATGGCCGCGAACCGCGAGCGGAACCCCGGCCCTACTTGACGTTGCCGAAGGTGTCGGGCTTGGTGAAGATCAGCCCGCGCGACAGCGGCCAGTAGCGGACGACCGCCGTGCCGATGACCGCGTCCTCGGAGATGAACCCGCCTCCGGGCTCTTCCACATGGGCGCGCGAGTCGCGTGAGTTGCTGCGGTGGTCGCCCATCAGCCAGAGCTTGCCCTGCGGCACCGTGTACTTGAACGATTCACCGGAGGGGTTGTCACCCGGGTAGAGGTAGGACGACTCCTCCAGGGGTGTGCCGTTGACCGTGACGCGCCCCTTGGAATCGCAGCAGGCCACCTTGTCGCCGCCGATGCCGATGACCCGCTTGATGGTGTCCTCGTTGCCGTCCGCGTCCCAGCCCTTGAAGACGACGATGTCGCCCCGCTCGGGCTTGCCGGCGAGCTTGTTGACGAAGACCCGGTCGTTGATCTCCAGGGTGTTCTCCATCGAGCCGGACGGGATGTAGAACGACCCGATCACGAACTGCTGGAGCACCAGCGCGATGCCCACGCCGAGGATGAGCAGCAGGACGGTCTCGCGGAGGCCGCCGCCCTTCTTCTTCGGCTTGTCGCGCCCGGCCTCCGACTTCTTGATGCCGACCATCATCGTCTCCAGGGGAGCTCGGCGCCGTCGTCGGCGCGGCGCGGACGACGAAGCCGCAGGGCGCCGGGCAGCCGTCGCCGGCGGATCAGGAACAGGGGTGTGGCCAGCGCGAACCCGGCGAGCAGCGGAGCCGAGTCGCCCAGCGCCTGCAGGGCCGGCTGCGCGAAGGTGGCGGGGATGTCGAGCGTGGTGGCGCGGGGGAACGGCCAGACGATGACGAACGCCCGTCCGATGACCTGGCCGACGGGGATGGAGCCGCCCCCGGGGTCGCCCGTGTGCCACCGCGAGTCCAGCGAGACGGACCGGTGGTCGCCCATCACCCACAGGCGCCCCTTGGGCACCGTGATGTCGAACGGCTCGTTGGAGGGCTTGACCCCCGGGTACAGGTAGGAGCCCTCGTCGATCGCGACGCCGTTGACCGTGATCCGGCCCTTGTCGTCGCAGCACTTGACGTGGTCGCCGCCCACGCCGATGACCCGCTTGATGTAGTCCTTCTCGCCGGGCACCACGCCGAAGGCGGTGCCGACCCAGCGGAAGAAGGCGGCGATCGGGTTGGAGGGCTCCTCCATCTCGAACTCGCCGTCCCAGGAGTCGACGCCGGAGAAGACCACGACGTCGCCGCGCTCGATGTCGCGCGTGTGGTAGACGAGCTTGTTGACCAGGACCCGGTCGTTCTTGAGGAGAGTGTTCTCCATCGACTCGGACGGGATGTAGAAGGCCTGGATCACGAAGGTCTTGATGATCAGGGCCAGCACCAGCGCCACGACGACCAGGACAGGCAGTTCTTTCCAGAACGACCCTTTTTTGTCCTTTTTATCGCCTTTTGCTGGCTTCTGTGTCTCTTCCGCGACCACGTCCACCTCGTCCTCGACAGGGCGGCGCGACGCGCCGTGCTCCTGGCTCTCACTACTCATCGCTGACGAGCCTAGATGATGCGCCGGCTCGACAGGCCTCGACCGACGTTACACCCGGGCCCGAGTCGCTCCGCATAAGGAAACGCCCCGGTAAAGCCGAATGGCCCGCGGAGAACGCGGGCCATTCGGCTGAAGCTGGACTTACTTGGCGGGGGTCGCGTCACGCTTCTCGCGGATGCGGGCGGCCTTGCCGCGAAGGTCACGCATGTAGTAGAGCTTCGCACGGCGGACGTCGCCGCGGGTCACGAGCACGATCTTCTCGATGACCGGGCTGTGCACCGGGAAGGTGCGCTCGACGCCGACGCTGTAGCTGACCTTGCGGACCGTGAAGGTCTCGCGGGCGCCGCTGCCCTGGCGGCGCAGGACGAAGCCCTTGAAGACCTGGATACGGGAGCGGTTGCCTTCGACGACGCGCACGTGCACCTCGAGCGTGTCACCGGGACGGAAGTCCGGCACGTCGCTGCGCAGGGTCGTCTTCTCGAGCTCCTGGATCTTCGTGTGCATGAGAGATGTCCTCAAAGTCTCGCGAGCACGCGGAGGTCCACCCGGCCTGAGCTCGCGGCGGACACGCTTGCTGATGTGATCGACGCCCAGGAGTCTCTCCCGGGCATGGCAGACCAACCACGTGATGGTTGGCAACGCTTCAGTGTGCCATATCTTCCGGCCCGACGCGAAACGCCAGGTCATCGAGCAGCTTGCGATCGTGCTTGTCGAGGGTCGCGGGGTCGATCGCCGCCGCCAGCTCGGGCCGGTTGGCGACGGTACGGCGCAGCGCCTGGTCGCGGCGCCACCGGGCCACCTTCCCGTGGTGCCCCGACAGGAGGACGTCCGGGACCTCGTGGCCGCGCCACACCGGCGGCTTGGTGTAGACGGGGCCTTCGAGCAGGTTGCGCATGGCGCCCGGGGCGAAGGAGTCGTCCACGGCCGAGTGGGCGTTGCCGAGCACGCCCGGCAGGAGCCGGCCGACCGCCTCGACCATGACCAGCACCGCCACCTCGCCGCCGGCCAGCACGTAGTCGCCGATGCTCAGCTCGTCGACGCGCATCCTGGCGCCGTACTCGTGCATGACCCGCGAGTCGATGCCCTCGTAGCGGCCGCACGCGAACAGCAGCCACGGCTCGGCCGCGAGCTCCTGCGCGATCTCCTGGGAGAACGGCCGGCCGCTGGGCGTCGGCACGATCATCCGCGGTGTCCCGTGGGAGGCCGCGCCGCCGCCGACGACCGCGTCGATGGCCTCACCCCATACCTCGGGCTTCATGACCATGCCGGGTCCGCCGCCGTACGGGGTGTCGTCGACGGTCCGGTGCACGTCGTGCGCCCAGTCGCGCAGCTGGTGGACCCGCACGTCCAGGGTGCCGCGCTCGCGCGCCTTGCCGATGAGCGAGACGTCGAGCGGGGAGAAGTACTCGGGGAAGATCGAGATGATGTCGAGCCGCATGCCCGGAGGCGTACGCCCGTCGTGCGGATCCGTGGTCATGACAGCAGCCCCTCGGGGGGATCGATCACGAGCCTCCCGCCACGCACGTCCACCTCGGGCACGAGCGCGCGCACGAACGGGACGAGCGCGTCGTCCTGGCCCGGCCGGGCGATGACGAGCAGGTCCTGGCCGTGGTGGAGGACGTCGGTCACCTCACCGACCGGCTCTCCCGCGGCCGTCACCACGGCGAGACCGATCAGCTCGTGGTCGTGGAACTCGTCGGGGTCGTCGGACGGCTCCACCTCGGCCGAGTCGATGACCAGCATGGTGCCGCGCAGCCCCTCGGCCGCGTCGCGGTCCTCCACCCCGGCGAAGCTGATCAGCAGTCCGTCCTTGTGCCAGCGGCGGCCCTCGATGACGAGCGGCCCTCTGGCGGGCGGGTCGGTGGCGATCGCCGCGCCGACGGCGAAGCGCAGCTCGGGATCGTCGGTGCGCACCTCCACGGTCACGTCACCACGGATGCCGTGCGGGCGGCCTATCCGGCCGACGACGAGCTGCACGAGTACCTGCCTTCTCTCACGCGAGCGCCCCCATCGGAACGAGACCGATGAGGGCGCGAATTCCTGACGCTAACGGACTGCTTCGTCCAGGTCGAGCAGATCGACCCGTACGTACTTCCCGTCGGCCAGGGCGTTCACCACGGTGCGCAGCGCCTTGGCGGTGCGCCCGCCGCGACCGATGACCTTGCCCAGGTCCTCGGGGTGCACCCGGACCTCCAGGACGCGCCCGCTGCGGATGCGGCGTGCGCGGACCCGGACATCGTCGGGATGTTCGACGATGCCCTTCACGAGGTGCTCGAGAGCCTCCTCGAGCACGTCAGGCCTCGCCCTCGGTCTGGGTCTCGGCGGCGGCCTCGGCGTCGTCCTTCTTCTTGGCCTTCTTCGGCGTGGTGGCGGCCGTGCCGGTGTCGCCACCGGACAGGGTCTCCTTGGCCGCGGCCTCGTAGAGCGCGTGGCGGTCGGGCGCCGGCTCGGCGACCTTCAGCGGCGCAGGGGCGGGCTCGCCCTTGAACTTCTGCCAGTCACCGGTGAGCTTGAGCAGCTTCAGCACCGGCTCGGTCGGCTGCGCGCCGACACCCAGCCAGTAGGCCGCCCGCTCGGCGTCGATCTCGATGCGCGAGGGGTTCTGCTTCGGGTGGTACAGGCCGATCTCCTCGATCGCCCGGCCGTCACGCTTGGTGCGGCTGTCGGCGACGACGATACGGTACTGAGCGTTGCGGATCATGCCGAGCCGCTTGAGCTTGATCTTGACTGCCACGGGTGTGGTCTCTCCTGCTTTAGAGCGCGGGTGAGCGACGCCTCGTCGAGTGGGGCACGACAGGACGCTCGCTCCAGGGACAGGCGTGGCCGCCGGGAGGTGAGAGGGCACCCGACTGGTCACGATGTTCCAACATGTCATTCTGCCAGATCCAAGACACTGCCAGCGACACGACGCGCACGTCCCGGCCACGCTCGCCCTGCGAGGGGCCTCCCTCGACCGGTGGCATGGAGAAACCCGCGGGCGCCCCTCGGGTGGCCCCGGCGACCCGGACGGGAGCGAAACGCCGGACGCGAGAACGGGGCCGCATCGGCGGACGGGCGGCGGGCGCCGGACGCGAGGACCGCGGCGGCTCCCCCGGCGCCGCGGCTCCGGGTCGGAGGTGGCCCGCCGTCCGCGCACATGCCGGCGCCGCTCCCCGAGGCGATCCGGGGAGCGGCGCGGAGGCGCTACTTCTGGCGGGGCAGGTTGAGCTTGGTGGGGTCGAAGCCCGGCGGGAGCTCCATCCCCGGCGGCAGCTTGCCGCCGAGGTTGCCCAGCAGGCCGCCCGGCTTGGGCGCGGCGGCCGGACCGTCGGTGTCGGCGGCCTGGGCCTTGCCCAGCGCGGCCTTGCGCGGGTCGCCGCTGACCCGGCGGCCCTTCTTGGCCTTCTTCTGCCCCTTGGCGGCCTTGCCCCGGCCGCCCGGCATGCCGGGGATGCCCATGCCGCCGGCTACCCGCTTCATCATCTTCTGGGCCTCGAAGAAGCGGGTGACGAGGTTGCTGACGGCGGTGACCGTGACGCCGGAGCCGGCGGCGATGCGGGCGCGCCGCGAGCCGTTGATCATCTTCGGGTCCTGGCGCTCGGCCGGGGTCATCGAGCGGATGATGGCGGCGATGCGGTCGAGGTCGCGGTCGTCGATGGCGTTGAGCTGGTCACGCATCTGCCCCATGCCGGGCATCATGCCGAGCAGGTTCTTGATGGGGCCCATCTTCTGGACCATCATCATCTGCTCGAGGAAGTCGTCCAGGGTGAAGTTCTCGCCCGAGGTGAGCTTGCCCGCCATCTTGGCGGCCTGGTCCTCGTCGAACGTCTTCTGCGCCTGCTCGATCAGGGTGAGGATGTCACCCATGTCGAGGATGCGGGACGCCATCCGGTCGGGGTGGAAGGCGTCGAAGTCCTCGAGCTTCTCACCGGTGGAGGCGAACATGATCGGCCGGCCGGTGATGTGCCGGACCGAGAGGGCGGCGCCGCCGCGGGCGTCGCCGTCGAGCTTGGTGAGGACGACTCCGTCGAAGCCGACGCCCTCCATGAACGCCTGGGCGGTGGTGACCGCGTCCTGGCCGATCATGGCGTCGACCACGAACAGGACCTCGTCGGGCGAGACCGCGTCGCGGATGTCGGCGGCCTGCTTCATCATCTCCTGGTCGATGCCCAGGCGACCGGCGGTGTCGATGATGACGATGTCGTACTGCTGCCGCCGGGCCTCGTCGATGGAGCGGCGGGCCACCTCGATGGGGTCGCCGACGCCGTTGCCCGGCTCGGGCGCGTAGACGGCGACCTGCGCGCGCTCGCCCATGACCTGGAGCTGCTGGACGGCGTTGGGCCGCTGGAGGTCGGCGGCGACCAGCATGGGCACGTGGCCCTGCTCGCGCAGCCAGCGGGCGAGCTTGCCCGCCAGCGTGGTCTTTCCGGCGCCCTGGAGGCCGGCGAGCATGATGACCGTCGGCGGCGTCTTGGCGTAGCGGAGCCTGCGGGTCTCGCCGCCGAGGATCTCGATCAGCTCGTCATTGACGATCTTGACGACCTGCTGCGCCGGGTTGAGCGCCTGGGAGACCTCGACGCCGCGGGCGCGCTCCTTGACCTGGGCGACGAATGCCTTGACCACCGGCAGCGCGACATCGGCCTCGAGCAGCGCGATGCGGATCTCGCGGGTGGTGGCGTCGATGTCGGCGTCAGACAGCCGACCCTTGGATCGGAGGGAGGAGAAGACCGATGTCAGCCGGTCGGAAAGCGTCTCGAACACGTGGTTGGCCAGTCCTCGAAGCGAATGTAGGTCTGAACTCAGCCTAGCCGCTCCGTCAGCCGCTCCAGCCTGGCACGGCCATCCGTACCGTGAGCGCGTGTTCGACGAGGTTGATCAGCGCGCTCTTGACCGAGTCCTTGGAGCGCGCGTCCAGACGCACCAGCGGGATGTGCGGCGCCAGCGTCAGCGCATCCCGCACCTCCGCATCGGCATGCCCGTACTGACCGTCCCAGCCGTTGATGCCGACGATGAACGGGAGCTGGGCCTCCTCGAAGTAGTCGATCGCCGGGAAACTGTCGGCCAACCGGCGGGTGTCCACCAACACCACCGCCCCGATCGCCCCCCGCACCAGGTCATCCCACATGAACCAGAACCTGTGCTGACCCGGCGTCCCGAACAGATACAGGATCAAATCCCGATCCAACGACACCCGCCCGAAATCCATCGCCACCGTCGTGGTCGACTTCAACGGCGTCATCCCCAGATCATCGATCCCCACCGACGCATCCGTCATCACCGCCTCGGTCGTCAACGGCATGATCTCCGACACCGCACCCACGAACGTCGTCTTACCCACACCGAACCCACCCGCCACGACAATCTTCGTCGACGTGAGACCCGGAGACGACACACCAGGACTAGAGCCTGCGAAGTCCACTGAGCACCCTTTCCAGCAGGTTGACATCCGGCCGACCCGCATCCAGCTGCGGCTGATGCACCCGCACCAACCCCTCCGCCGCCATATCCGCGATCAGCACCCGCACCACACCCAACGGAATACGCAACAACGCCGACACCTCAGCCACCGACCGAACCTGCCGACACAACTGACTAATCGCCTGATACTCCGGCGTAATATGCGAAAACTCCCTCGGCTCAGCCGTCGCCGACGACACCAACGCCTCCATCGCCAACTTCACCCGCGGCGCCGTCCGCCCACCCGTCACCGCATAGGGACGGACAGGGGATGCCGGGTCCGAGTGGTGCTGCTGATGATGCTGCTGCTGATGCGGGGGGAAGGGAGGCTCCCAGCCGCCGCTGTTCCATCTTGGGTCTGTCACTCACATCACCTGGACTGACTCGCACGCAACTCCGCGCGTACCGCCGGAGTAAGCACCTGACCGGCACGATCCACCATCAGCGTCATCTGATACGCCACCAACCCCATGTCGCAGTCCGGGGCCGCCAGAACCGCCAGACACGAGCCGTCACTGATCGACATGATCAGCATCAGCCCCCGCTGCATCTCCACGATCGTCTGGTTGACCACACCACCCTCGAACACCCGCGCCGCACCCTGCGTCAGGCTCACCAACCCCGACGCGATGGCCGCGAGCTGGTCCGCCCGGTCCGGCGGGAAACCCGCCGAGGCGGCCAGCGGCAGACCGTCGGACGAGACGACCACCGCGTGCGCCACCCCGGGAACGGTGTTGACGAAGTCCGTGATCAGCCAGTCGACACCGCGTGCCCCATGACTGAAGTCGTTCATGCGCCCTCCTCCCTGTTGTCGACGGGCCCGGTGCCGGACGAGTAGGTCTTGCCTTCGCTGATGTCGTCACGCGCGGCCCGGAAGCCCTGCTGGAAGCTGGACAGCCGGCTGCGCACCCGGTCCGGGGAGACCGCGGGCATCGGGGCCACCGCCTTGGGCGCCGACGCCGAGTCGGCCGAGCCCGGCACGAGGTTGGCCTTGGGCACCCGCTTGGGCAGACCGGACGCGGTCGCCCCGTCACGCACCGGCTCCACCACCGCCTCGGCGGCGCTCCACCCGGCGTCGGCCTTCGAGGAGCCCCAGCTCGCGCCGGACTCCCCGTGGTCGAACCAGGCCGACTCGACCGAGGCGAAGATCGGCAGGAACTCGTCGCCCGCGGAGGCGGGCTTGACCGCCGGCATGGGGCCGGTGGCCGCGGCCTCGGTCTCGGGGAAGTCGTACCTGGGGCGGGGGGCGACGCTCGTCTCGCCCCGGTCGGCGAAGCTCCAGGTGCTCTGCTGCTCCCCGCTGTTCCAGCTCGGCTGGTGGTCGCCGCTGTTCCAGCTCTGCGGCTGGTCGGCGGTGGGGCGCTTGGGCAGCCCGCCGCCGGTTCCGTCGCTCGGCCAGGAGCCACCGGTGTTGCGGGCGGGGACCCAGACGTCCGAGGTGTCGTAGCCGGCGCCCATGCCCGCGCCCTGGGACGCGCCGGCGCTCGTGGCGCGCGGCTCGGAGGGCCAGCCGCCGACGTCGGAGGGCCACTGCGGCATGGAGGGCACGGAGGGCCAGGCGCCGCCGGAGTCACCGGGGCCGGACGGGTAGTTGCCCGAGGAGTACGACGGGTGGCCGGGTCCCGGCTGGTAGCCGCCCGCGGGCCACTGCGCCATGGGCGGGGCCGTGGGGACGGGGGCGGCCGAGGCGTACGCCTCCTCGCGGACACCCCCGGCGGCGCCGGCTCCGGGGTAGGCCGGAGGCTGGTTGCCGAGCAGCGACTCGGGGATCAGGACCATGGCGGTCAGTCCGCCGCCGCCGTGCGGGCGGAGCTGGACGCGGATGCCGTGGCGGTGGGCCAGGCGGGCGACCACGAACAGGCCCATGCGGCGGGAGACGGAGACGTCCACGGTGGGGGCGTCCACGAGCCGCTCGTTGGCCTGGACGAGCTCGTCCTGGGTCATGCCGATGCCGGAGTCGGTGACGGAGAGCATGACGCCGCCGCCGTCGATGCGGCTGCCGGAGACGGTGACGCGGGTCTCGCGCGGGGAGAACGACAGGGCGTTCTCGACCAGCTCGGCCAGCAGGTGGATGACGTCGTTGACGGCCTGACCGGCGACGGAGACGCCGTCCGGCACCTGGAGGACCACCCGCTCGTAGTTCTCCACCTCCGACAGCGAGGCGCGGGCCACGTCGACGAGCTTGACCGGCTGGCTCCAGCGACGCGGCGGATCCTGCCCCGCCAGCACCAGCAGGTTCTCACTGTTACGCCGCATACGAGTGGCCAGATGGTCCAGCTTGAACAGGTTCGCCAACCGGCTCTCATCCTGCTCACCCTGCTCCAGACCATCGATCAACGTGATCTGCCGCTCCACCAACGTCTGACTACGCCGCGACAGGTTCACGAACATCGCATTCACATTGCTGCGCAGCCGCGACTCCTCACCCGCCAACCGCACCGCCTCACGATGCACCTCATCGAACGCCCGCGCCACTTCACCGATCTCGTCGCTGGAGGAGACCGCGATCGGCGGCACGCGGATCGACTTCGCGTCGACCTCGCCGTCCCGCAGGTTCCGGACGAGCTCGGGCAGCGTCCGGCTGGCGACCTTGAGCGCGTCTCCGCGCAGGCGGCGGAGCGGCCGGACGAGCGAACGGGCCATGATGGAGGTCATCGCGAGGACCATGAGCAGCAGCACGGCGACGATGACGATGTTGAGTCCGGCCAGCTGCTTCTCGCCGCCCTGGATGTCGGCGCTGCGCGTGGCGATCTGCTCCGACAGCGACTTCTGCACCGCGTGGAGCCGGTCGATGGTCTCCGTCATGGAGTCGAACCAGCGGTTGACGTCGCTCGCCGTCGCGGGGTCCAGCCGGCGCAGGGACACGCCGGTGCTGTGGAGCAGCACCGCCCTGCTCGCGTACAGCTCGCTTCGGCCGATCTTCTGGCTGGCGACCGTGTTGTCGTAGAACTGGCGCTGGGCCGGCGTGGCCACGGCGCGGAAGGCGGAGCGCTCGCTGAAGCGCCGGGAGCGGGCGTCGAGGAAGGCGTTGAATTCGGTCTCCAGGAAGGAGCCCCGGACGAGGGCGATCGTCAGCAGACCCCGCTGCTGGGACGCCTCCTCCTCCGTGCGCGCGACGGCGCGCACGGCGGCGCTCGCCGCGATGAGCTGCTCGTCCGTCGAGCCGTTGCTCAGCTCGTCGAACAGCTGCAGGATTTCGGCGATGGTCTCCGAGTACTTCTCCATGGTGGGAAGCGGCGGGAGCTGCGACTTGGTCACGGTCTGGCGCAGGGAGGCCAGCTGGCCGAGCCGGGTGCGGGTGTTCGTCAGCGTCTTCTTGCCCAGCTCCGACAGCGACGGCTCGGCCACCGTGGCGACCGGGAAGACGCGTTTCACGCTGGCGTCCACGACCAGTTGCTGGCGCCTGAACTGGTCGCCCTCCTGTGACCTGCGGCCCGAGGCGACGAAGCGCGCCGCCATGTCCCGTTCGAGCGCGAGGTCGCGCGACAGCTCCCCGAGCTGGGACACCAGGGCGCCCACGTCGCTGTACCGCTGGTACTGCTCGGCGCTGCTGATCGACCCAGTGACCCGCAGGGCGCCGAAGAGCACGGCGACGATGGTCGGGACGGCGATCAGCGCGATGAGGCGGGTGCGGACACGCCAGTTACGCAGGGCGAACGCGCTGCCCGGGTTCGGCAGCTCCGCCGGCACGTCATCGGCCACGGACGGTCCCGGGACGTCGGGATCCCTACGACCGGGCTCGGTCGTTGTCGTCGTCACTGGTGGCAACCTCTCGCCATGGGCCTGCTTGGGTATGAGCGGCATCGTCACGCCAACGAGATGATCGCAGGCTAGTTCGCCCCAATTTGAGCACAAACCTCAGTGATGAGCCAACGCCTCAGGCTTTCCATCGTTCCAACGGCGACTCTGCGTGTCCGACTACCGGACTAGGAACACACGGCAGGGATATATCGGATTTGCCAGGATATTGTTCTCAAATCTGACATATAGCGGATATCACCATATAGGGGGTATAGCGCTTCAGCTCTGATCTTCTCTCCGGTACGCTTCACGCCCGGCATCCAAAGGTGCCCATCTCCAGAAGCTTCCCCTGGTAGGAGAACCCCCCATGAGACGCATACTGCGCTGTCACGCCGTCGCCCTGGGCGTAGCAGCCGCACTTACCCTTGCCGGTTGCAGCGGGGCCAGTGATGCCCCCACCACGGCCTCCGGTGGCAAAGGGTTAGAGAAGACCACGATCAAGGTCGGGGCCCTGCCCATTCCGGACGTCGCGCCGCTGCACATCGCCATTGCCAAGGGATATTTCAAGGACGAGGGCCTCACGGTCGAGCCAGTGGTCATCACCGGTGGCGCTGCGGCCATCCCGATGATCAAGAGCGGCGCCCTGGACATCTCCCAAGGTAACTACGTCTCGGCCTTCCTCGCGACCAGCAAGGGCGAGAAGCTCAAGATGATCGCCGACATGTACCAGGCCGGCCCCAACACCTTCAACATCATGGTCCCCAAGAACTCGCCGATCAAGACGGTGGCGGACCTCAAGGGCAAGACCGTCCTGGTCAACAACCTCAAGAACGTCGCCCAGCTTGCGGTGACGACGCAGCTGAAGGTGGCCGGGCTCAGCGAGACCGACGCCAAGTTCGCGGAGAAGCCGTTCCCGGAGATGGCCAACGCCATCAACAGCGGGCAGGCCGACGCCGGCTGGATGACCGAGCCGTTCATCACCGCCACGCAGACCCAGCTCGGCTTCCGCAAGCTCGCCGACACGATGACGGGCCAGATGGAGGACTTCCCCATCGCCGGGTGGATGGCCACCGACGAGTGGACGCAGAAGAACCCGAAGACCATGGCGGCCTTCCAGCGGGCGATCGCCAAGGCGCAGACGCTCGCCTCCAGCGACCGCAAGGAAGTGGAGAAGGTGCTGCCGACCTACACGAAGATCGACGCCCAGACGGCGTCCGTCATCACCCTGGGCAGCTACCCGAGCGAGCTGAACGAGAACCGGCTGCAGAAGGTGGCCGACCTGATGCTCGAGTACAAGTACCTGGAGAGCCCGGTCGCCGCCAAGTCGATCATCGTGACGGCTGCCAGCGGATGATCGGAGCACGGCTGCTCCGCGGCCTCGCCGGCGCCGCGGGGTTCCTCGTCGCCGGCGAGCTGGTCATCCGTTTCGCCCTGAGCAGTGATCTGATCTTCCCCCCGCCCTCGGTGGTGCTGTACGAGGCGGCGCGCCTGCTCGGCGACGCCGACTTCCTGGCGGGGGCGGTCATGACCCTCCGGAACTGGGCGCTCGGTCTGCTGATCGCCGTCGTGGTGGCCGTCCCGCTGGGAGTGCTGCTGGGCGCTCTCTCCCCCGTGGAGCGAGCGGTACGGCCGCTGCTGGAGTTCATGCGGCCGATCCCCTCGGTCGCGATCATCCCCCTGGCGATCCTGCTGATCCCGCTGGACATGGCGATGAAGGTCTCCGTCATCGTCTACGCGTCCGTCTGGCCGATCCTCATCAACACCCTGTACGGCATGCGCGACGTCGACCCGGTGGCCAAGGACTCGCTGCGCAGCTTCGGGTTCGGGCCGCTGGCGGTGCTGCGCCGGGTCAGCCTCCCCAGCGCCGCGCCCTTCGTCGCGACCGGTGTCCGGATCGCCGCGGGGATCGCGCTCATCCTGGCCATCAGCGCCGAGCTGCTGGCCGGAGGCACCGGTGGGATGGGGGTCTTCGTGATCCAGGCCGGAACGGGGAACAGAACGGACCTGATGCTGGCGGCGACGTTCTGGGCGGGTGCCCTGGGGCTGACCGCCAACGCGATACTGCTGGCCGCGGAGCGCCGTCTGTTCCACTGGCACCGGATGCGGACGGGGGCGCGAGCGTCGTGAAGGTACTGTCCAGGCTCTGGTTCGTCCCCGCGGTGATCGTCGTGTGGGAGATCGTCACGCGGATGATCGGAGACACCGACTTCCCGCCGCCCTCGGCGATCGTGCTGCGCATGCAGGAGATGTGGTTCTCCGGGCCCGCGTCCCGGCTGTTCCTCACCGATGACGCGATCGCGAACATCGTGCCCAGCCTGCAACGCATGTTCGGCGGCTGGCTGCTGGCCGCTGTGATCGGCATCACGGTGGGAGTGGTCCTCGGGCGCTCGCGCGTGGCGGCCGACTATTTCGACCCGCTCTTCGAATTCGGTCGCGCCATCCCGCCGCCCCTGCTGCTGCCGCTCTTTCTCGTGCTGTTCCACGCGGGTCTGCAGATGCACCTCGCCACGATCGTGTTCGGGGTGATCTGGCCGGTGCTGCTCAACTCCATCGACGGCGCCCGCGCCGTGGACCGCACCTACACCGAGACGGGCGTGGTCTTCGGCCTGTCGAGGGCCCAGCGCCTGCGGGTGATCGTCATTCCGGCCGCGTCCCCCAAGATCTTCGCGGGGCTGCGCCTCAGCCTGTCGCTGGCGCTGATCCTCATGGTCATCTCGGAGCTCTTCGGCAGCACCGACGGCATCGGCTACCAGCTGCTCCAGGCTCAGCGCGGATTCGACACCCCGGCCGTCTGGGCGACGATCGCCCTGCTCGGACTTCTCGGCTACCTCGCGAACGCGCTGTTCGTGCTCATGGAGCACCGCGTGCTGGTCTGGCACCGGCAGGCCGGCCGAACCATGTGAACGCCGAGCCCCGCCAACCCGCAGATCCACGTACCTCTTCTCCGCTGAACTCATAGAAGGCAAGAACACATGCCCCATTCGGACGATCTCCTCTGGGACGCGGTATCCGGCCTGTCCCGTTTCGCGGCTCTGCTGACCATGGCGGAGCTGGGTGTGGCCGACCACCTGGCGCACGGTCCGGTCACGACCGAAGAACTGGCCGAGCGTTGCGGAGCCGATTCCCACGCGCTGCGCCGGGTCCTGCGTGAGCTGGCCGGCATGGGCCTGATCCGCGAGGCCGGGGCGGACGGACACGACCTGACCGAGCGGGGAGCCGCCCTCCGCTCGGACGCCCCGGACTCGATCCGTTCCTCCATCCGCATGCTCGGTGAGGAGGGTTTCTGGTACGCCATGGGCAATCTGCCGACGACGGTCCGCACCGGCAGGTCGGCGTTCGCTGCCCAGTACGGCCACCTGTACGAGCATCTGGCCGCCCGTCCGGAGACGAGCCGGCTGTTCGACGACTACATGCGGGCCAGAGCCGTCACGTTCACCGACGGCCTGGCGAAGCGGTACGACTTCTCGCGGGCCGGCACCATGGTGGACATCGCCGGGGGCAAGGGGCACATCCTCGCCACGGTCCTTCAGGCCAATCCGGGGATGCGGGGTGTCCTCTTCGACCTCGAACACGTCGCCGAGAGCGCCCGGGAGTGGCTGAGCGGCGAGGGCCTGGCCGACCGGTGCGACGTCGTGGCGGGAGACTTCTTCGCCGAGGTGCCGGCCGGCGGCGACGTGTACCTGCTGGCCAGCGTCCTGCACAACTGGGGCGACGACGACGCGGTCAGGATCCTGCGCAACGTCCGCCGGGCGATGGCCCCCACCGGCCGCGTGCTGCTCCTCGAAGTGGTCCTGCCCGACGACGAGGCCCCGCACCTCGGCAAGGATCTCGACATGCGGATGCTGGCCATCTTCGACGGCGCCGTCGAGCGCAGCCGTCAGGAGTACGCGGTGCTGCTGGACCAGGCCGGCCTGAAGCTCGCGGACGTGGTCGAGCTGGGCGCGGGCGCCTCGCTCATCGAGGCCGTGCCGAGCTGACGATCGTCTGCTAGTTGCTCCAGCCCGGCACGGCCATGCGCACGCTGAGCGCGTGTTCGACGAGGTTGATCAGCGCGCTCTTGACCGAGTCCTTGGAGCGCGCGTCCAGACGCACCAGCGGGATGTGCGGCGCCAGCGTCAGCGCATCCCGCACCTCGGCATCGGAATGTGGATAGGCGCCGTCCCAGCCGTTCACCCCGACGATGAACGGGAGCTGGGCCTCCTCGAAGTAGTCGATCGCCGGGAAACTGTCGGCCAACCGGCGGGTGTCCACCAACACCACCGCCCCGATCGCCCCCCGCACCAGGTCATCCCACATGAACCAGAACCTGTGCTGACCCGGCGTCCCGAACAGATACAGGATCAAATCCCGATCCAACGACACCCGCCCGAAATCCATCGCCACCGTCGTGGTCGACTTCAACGGCGTCATCCCCAGATCATCGATCCCCACCGACGCATCCGTCATCACCGCCTCGGTCGTCAACGGCATGATCTCCGACACCGCACCCACGAACGTCGTCTTACCCACACCGAACCCACCCGCCACGACAATCTTCGTCGACGTGAGACCCGGAGACGACACACCAGGACTAGAGCCTGCGAAGTCCACTGAGCACCCTTTCCAGCAGGTTGACATCCGGCCGACCCGCATCCAGCTGCGGCTGATGCACCCGCACCAACCCCTCCGCCGCCATATCCGCGATCAGCACCCGCACCACACCCAACGGAATACGCAACAACGCCGACACCTCAGCCACCGACCGAACCTGCCGACACAACTGACTAATCGCCTGATACTCCGGCGTAATATGCGAAAACTCCCTCGGCTCAGCCGTCGCCGACGACACCAACGCCTCCATCGCCAACTTCACCCGCGGCGCCGTACGCCCACCCGTCACCGCATAGGGACGCACGGGAGACCCCGGGTCGAAGGACGACATCGGTCTCGGCTCGGGACCGCCGTTCCATCTGGGGTCTGTCACTTACCTCACCTGGACTGACTCGAACGCAGCTCCGCGCGGACCGCCGGAGTGAGTACCTGACCGGCGCGTTCCACCATCAGCGTCATCTGGTACGCCACCAGCCCCATGTCGCAGTCCGGGGCCGCCAGAACCGCCAGACACGAGCCGTCACTGATCGACATGATCAGCATCAGCCCCCGCTGCATCTCCACGATCGTCTGGTTGACCACACCGCCCTCGAACACCCGCGCCGCACCCTGCGTCAGGCTGACCAGGCCGGAGGCGATGGCCGCGAGCTGGTCGGCCCGGTCCGGCGGGAAGCCGGAGGACGCGGCGAGCGGCAGGCCGTCCGAGGAGACCACGACCGCGTGGGCGACCCCGGGTACGGTGCTCACGAAATCGGTGATCAGCCAGTCGACACCGCGCGCCGCGTGACTGAGATCCTTCATGCGCCCTCCTCGCTGCTGTCGGCGCTCCGGGGACCCGCCGGATACGCCTTGCCCTCGTTGATGTCCTCGCGAGCGGCCCGGAAGCCCTGCTGGAAGCTGGACAGCCGGTTGCGCACCCGGTCCGGGGAGACCGCCGGCATCGGGGCCACCCCCTTGGGCGCGGCGGAGCTGTCCGCGGAGCCGGGCACCAGGTTGGCCTTGGGTACCCGCTTGGGCAGACCGGACGCGGTCGCCCCGTCACGCACCGGCTCCACCACCGCCTCGGCGGCGCTCCATCCGGCGTCGGCCTGTGAGGAGCCCCAGCTCGCGCCGCCGGCGAACCAGGCGGACTCCACGGCGGCGAAGATAGGCAGGTATTCGTCACCGGCGGAGGGCTGGCTGTTCACCCTCGGGATGGGGCCGGTGCTGGCCGAGTCGGTCTCCGGGAAGTCACGCGGCGGCCGGGGGCGGCCGAGCGGCCTGTCGAAGGGGCGGTCGGGCTGGACACCGGAAGGTCCCCAGGGCTGGGGCTCCTCCAGCGGGGGGCGCCGGGGCAGCCCGTTGCCGCCGCTGGACCAGCCCGGCTCCTCGGGCGGCAGCCACGAGTCGTTGGTGTTGAACCCGGCTCGCGGCTCCGACGGCCAGCCGCTGGGCTCGGACGGCCACTGCGGCATGGCCGGCCAGCCGTTCTGCTGGGCGGGCGGACCGGACGGGAAGGACGGGTGGCCGGGGCCCGGCTGGTAACCGCCCGCGGGCCAGTTGGGAGTGGGGGCCGGCGCCGGCGCGAGCTGCGGGCCGTTGTAGGCGTCCTCGTGCGCGGGGCTCGGCGAGCTCGCGTACGCGGGCGACGGGTTGCCGAGCAGGGAGTCCGGCAGCAGGACCATGGCGGTCAGTCCGCCGGAGGCGTGCGGCCGGAGCTGGACGCGGATGCCGTGGCGGTGGGCCAGGCGGGCGACCACGAACAGGCCCATGCGGCGGGAGGCCGACACGTCCACGGTGGGCGCGTCGGTGAGGCGCTCGTTGGACTGCGCCAGCTCGTCCTGCGTCATGCCGATGCCCGCGTCGGTGATGGACAGCATGACGCCGCCGCCGTCGATGCGGCTGCCCGACACCGTCACCCTGTTCTCGCGCGGGGAGAACGACAGGGCGTTCTCGACCAGCTCGGCCAGCAGGTGGATGACGTCGTTGACGGCCTGACCGGCGACGGAGACCCCGTCCGGCACCTGGAGGACCACCCGCTCGTAGTTCTCGACCTCCGACAGCGAGGCGCGGGCCACGTCCACCAGCTTGACCGGCTGGCTCCAGCGACGAGGCGGATCCTGCCCCGCCAGCACCAGCAGGTTCTCACTGTTACGCCGCATACGAGTAGCCAGATGGTCCAGCTTGAACAGGTTCGCCAACCGGCTCTCATCCTGCTCACCCTGCTCCAGACCATCGATCAACGTGATCTGCCGCTCCACCAACGTCTGACTACGCCGCGAAAGGTTCACGAACATCGCATTCACATTGCTGCGCAGCCGCGACTCCTCACCCGCCAACCGCACCGCCTCACGATGCACCTCATCGAACGCCCGCGCGACCTCGCCGATCTCGTCGTCGCCGACCACGCCGATCGGCTCCACCTCGGCCAGGGCCGCCGCCGATCCGGACGTGTCCGAGTCCCGCAGCCGCTGGACCGTTTCGGGCAGGCGGCGGCCGGCGATCAGCAGCGCCTCGCGCCGGAGCCGGCGCAGCGGACCGCTGAGGGAACGTGCCATCAACACGGTGACGATCAGCACGAGCACCAGGAGCACGGCGATCGCGATCGCGAAGATCATCGCGCCCTGCTGCTCGGCGACCTGCACGGTACGGCTGCGCAGCATGATCGAGTCGGCGACCCGCTGCTCGACCTGGCGCATGCCGTCGATGGTCTCGGTGACCGCGGTGAACCACGCCTGCCCGTCGCTGGCGAGGTCGAGACCCCGGTCGGTGAGCGGCTGCCCGGCGTCCTGGAGTGCCAGGGCGCGGGCCTGGATCAGCTCGGCCCGGTCGACGGCCTGGCCGCTGACCGTGTCGTCGTACGCCTGGCGCAGCGCCAGCGGCACCTGTGCCCGGAACGCGGCGAGCTCGCTGTTGCGCTGGGCCCGGGCGGCGATGAAGTCGTCCAGCTCGTCCTGGCTGAAGCGGCCGACGGCCAGCGCCGAGACCAGCAGCGCCCGCTGCCGGGAGACGTACTGCTTGGCCCGCGACAACGCGGCGAACCCGGCGACGGTGTCGGTGAGCTCCTTGTCCGCCGCGCCCTGGTCGATGGTGTCGTTGAGGGCGAGGAAGTCGGAGATCGACTGGTCGTACAGCTCGATGACGGAGGAGACGTTCAGCCGGGACTCGACCGCGGTCCGGCGGGAGTTGGCCAGCTCGTCGAAACGGTTCTTGACCCGCACGGCCTCGGCCCGAAGGGGGCTGTCGGAGGCGCCGAGCGCGGTGACGTCGGGCCGCGCCTCGGCGACGAGCCGGTCCACGGCGGAGTACTGGGCGGTGATGGCATTGCGGTCACCCCTGCGGTCCTGGGCGACGAAGGTGGCGGTGAGATCGCGTTCCAGCTCGGTCTCGTGGGCCAGCTCGGTCAGCTTTCCGGCCAGGACGGCCGTCTGGTAGACGCGCTCGTACTCGGAGGCGCTGGTGACGGAGGACGCGACCCGCAGGCCGCCCAACGCCAGCGCCGCGACGGTGGGGATGACGATCAGTACCAGCAGCTTGGTGCGCACCCGCCAGTTGCGCACGATGCCGCCCGGGCCCCTGGCATGCCCGGGCTGGGCCGGCGGCCCTGTCCTCGCATGGGATGACGGAAAGGCGGACGCCTCAGCAGGTAAGCCGGAATCGCCGTTCGCAGGGGGCAATGTCTTTCTCACTGGCCTCCGCAACCTCTCCTTGGATGGCCTGGTGCAAGAGATCAAATTCGTGCCCGTGCTAACCGTGTGCCGCCCCCGGCACCCGTGGTCCGAAAACCTATTTATGTACAACAGATAAATCGGCCGCCGGTGTGGCCACACCGGCAAGTCGATCATCTTGCATATGTCTCCACGTCCAGACAGTAGACACACGTCCCCGGTGAACGCCAGCCATATCATCACCTATATCTGGACATAGCTCCAGAAAACCAGTGTGATCATTTTTCTGCCATATATATTGATAATTTCCAGAATCGGGGGACCATGCGCAAGGGTTGCCTGCGCTTTGGGGTGTGTCGAGGTGTCGGCCACCCCCGTTCAAAGGAGACGCGACATGAGGCTCGCTGCGGCAGGGCGCATCGCCCTGATCGGACTGGTGGCCACCCTTGCCATGACGAGTTGCTCCGGCACGGAGGCCAAACCCGGAGGTGGGAGCAACGCCAACGGGCTGGAGAAGACCGACCTGCTCATCGGGCAGTACCCGGGAGCCGACTCCGCCCCCCTGTTCATCGCCATCGAGCGAGGCTTCTTCAAGGAGCAGGGGCTCAACGTGAAGACCGAGGCCATCCAGGCCCCCCAGGCCGTGCTGCCCAAGCTGTCCAACGGCAGCATGGACGTGGTCCTCGGCAGCTATGCCACCATCCTGACGATCCAGAGTGAGGGCCTGGAGAAGTTCAAGTACATCGCGGACTCCTACCAGGGCGCCACCGGCGCCTTCGGGATCATGGTGGGGCGCGACTCCCCCATCAAGAAGGTCGCCGACCTCAAGGGCAAGAAGATCGGCGTGAACGCGCTCAAGGGCCTCGGCGTGCTCACCATGAACCCGCACCTCAAGATCGCCGGCCTTGACCCGAGCCCCGGCAAGGACATCCAGTACGTCGAGGTGCCCACCACGAACTGGCTCCAGGCGCTGGAGAAGGGCGACGTGGACGCGGTCTGGATGACCGACCCCTACGTCAGCGAGGCCAAGAACAAGCTCGGCGCGACGATGCTGGTCGACACCATGTCCGGCCCCACGGAGAGCCTGCCGATCACCGGCTGGGCGGCGACCGAGAAGTGGGTGAGCAGCAACCCCAAGACGATGGCCGCCTTCCAGCGCGCGATGGCCAAGGCCCAGAACATCGCCGCCACCGACCGCAGCGCCGTCACCAAGATCCTGCCCACCTTCACCAAGATCCCCGCCGCCACCGCGGCCACCATCAACCTCGGCAACTACCCGACCACGCTGAGCGCCCAGCGCATCCAGCGGGTCGCGGACCTCATGCAGGAGTACGGCTTCATCAAGGCCAAGATCGACGTCGCGCCGATGATCGTCACCTCCCAGGGATGACGTCCACGGCCACCCTGGCGCGGGCGGAGCGCACCACCCCCTCCCGCGCCCGGCTCGGAAGACTCCTCCGCCACGTCGCCGGCGTGGCGGTCTTCCTCCTGCTCTGGGAGCTGGCCGGCCGCACCGGCCTCGTCTCCTGGCTGCCGGCCGCCTCGACGTCCCTGGCGCGGGCGGCGGGGCTCGGCGCCGACCCCGCGTTCCTGACCGACCTGGCCTCCACCCTCACCGCCGCGGTCGTGGGCCTTCCGCTGGCCGTGCTCGTCGCGGTCCCGATCGGCCTGCTGCTCGGCACCGTCCCCGTGGTGGAGGAGATGACCCGGGCGATCGTCGAGTTCCTGCGGCCGATCCCGTCGGTCGCGCTGATCCCGCTCGCCCTGTTCTTCTTCCAGCCCGAGATCAACGCCAAGGTGGCGCTCATCGTCTACGCCGCCTCCTGGCCGATCCTCATCAACACCCTGTACGGCGTCCGCGACGTCGACCCGGTGGCCACCGAGACGCTGCGCTCGTTCGGCTTCGGCTCCGGCGCGGTCATCCTGCGGGTCAGCCTGCCGAGCGCGGCGCCGTTCATCTTCACCGGCATCCGGCTGGCGGCCTCCGTCACGCTCATCCTGGCCATCAGCGTGGAGTACGTCGTGGGCGGCGCCGGCGGCATCGGCGCCTTCCTCATCCAGGCGAGCACCGGCATCGGCGCCGACGCGATGGTCGACGTGATCGCGACCCTCATGTGGGCCGGGCTGGTCGGGCTCGTCGTCAACACGCTGCTCCTCCGCGCGGAGCGGCGCCTGTTCAGGTGGCGGCACGTATGATCGCGACCATCGTACGGCGGCTCTGGCTGGTGCCCGTGGTCCTGCTCGGCTGGGAGCTGCTGGCCCGGTCCCAGGCCAGCCCGTACCTGCCCGCGCCGAGCCGGATCGCCTCCTGGATGTACGAGCGGTGGTTCTCCGGCCCGTACCTGCTGACCGACGAGGCGGTGGACAACTTCGTGCCCAGCCTCGTCCGGGTCGTCGGCTCGTGGAGCATCGCCGTGGTGGCCGGGGTCGCGCTCGGCGTGGCGATCGGCCGGGTGGCCTGGCTGGCCGACTACGTCGACCCGCTGGTGGAGTTCGGCCGGGCCGTGCCGCCGCCCGCGATGCTCCCCGTCTTCCTGGTGCTGTTCACCATGGGCACCCAGGTGCAGGTGGCGACCATCGTGTTCGGCGTCGTCTGGCCGATCCTGCTCAACTCCATCGACGGGGCACGCAACGTGGACGCGCTCCAGCTGGAGACCGCCACCGTCTTCGGCGTGCCCGCCCGCCTGCGACTGTTCCGGATCATCCTGCCCTCGGCCGCCCCGAAGATCTTCGCGGGGCTGCGGCTGAGCGTCTCGCTGGCGCTCATCCTCATGGTGATCTCCGAGCTGAAGGGCAGCACCGACGGCATCGGCTACCTGCTGAGCGTGGCCGGCAACAACGCCGACATGGCCGGGCTGTGGGCCGGCGTGGTGGTGCTCGGGGTGCTCGGCTACGTCCTCAACTCCCTGTTCCTCATGGCGGAGCGCCGCGTGCTGACCTGGCACCGGGGCGCCCGCCGTACCGTCTAGGAGGCGGATGTGACAGACCTGCTGCTGAAGAACGTGCGGGTCGTGACGCATGACCGGAGCGAGCCCGTCATGGCCGACATCGCCGTGACCGGGGGCCGCGTCGACCAGGTCACGCCCGGCCTGCCCACCGAGGGCGTCCCGGAGGTGATCGAGGGCGCGGGGCGGCTCGCGTTCCCCGGCGTCGTGGACGCCCACCAGCACTGGGGGATCTACAACCCGCTGGACGAGGACGCCGGCTCGGAGAGCCGCGCCTCCGCGCAGGGCGGGGTGACGACGGCCCTGACGTACATGCGCACCGGGCAGTACTACCTCAACCGGGGCGGCGCGTACGCGGACTTCTTCCCCGAGGTGCTGGCCCGGGCCGAGGGCCGGGCCTACATCGACTACGGCTTCCACCTGGCGCCGATGTCGCGGGGCCACATCGAGGAGCTGCCCGACCTGGTCGAGCGGTTCGGCGTGCCGTCGTTCAAGATCTTCATGTTCTACGGCGGGCACGGGCTGCACGGGCGCTCGGCCGACCAGAGCGCGTTCCTCATGCTGCCCGAGGGCGAGCGTTACGACTACGCCCACTTCGAGTTCGTCATGCGGGGCGTGCAGGCGGCCAGGGAGCGGTTCCCCGAGCTGGCCAGCGAGATCTCGCTGTCGCTGCACTGCGAGACGGCCGAGATCATGACGGCGTACACGCGGCTGGTGGAGGAGGCGGGCGACCTGAGCGGCCTGGCCGCCTACAGCGCCTCGCGACCGCCCCACTCCGAGGGGCTGGCCGTGTTCATCGCCTCCTACCTGGCCCACGAGACCGGCCTCGGCAACGTCAACCTGCTGCACCTGTCCTCCCGCAAGGCCCTGGACGCGGCGGTGCGGATGGCCAGGACGTTCCCCCACATCGACTTCCGCCGCGAGGTCACGATCGGGCACCTGCTGGCCGACATCGAGACGGCGAGCGGCATCGGCGCCAAGGTCAACCCGCCGATCAGGCCGCGCGAGGACGTCGAGGCGCTGTGGGGGCACGTGCTCGACGGCACGGTGGACTGGGTCGTCAGCGACCACGCCTGCTGCCGGGAGGAGCTGAAGTTCGGCGCGCCCGCCGAGGACGTGTTCCTGGCCAAGGCCGGCTTCGGCGGCGCCGAGTACCTGCTGCCCGGCCTCATCACCGAGGGTCGCCGGCGCGGCCTGCCATGGGGGCGCATCGCCGCGCTCACCTCATGGAACCCCGCCCGCCGGTACGGCCTGCGCACCAAGGGCACGATCGCGCCGGGCTTCGACGCCGACATCTGCCTGGTGGACCCGGACGCCACCTGGACCGTGCGGGCGGCCGACTCGGACTCGGCCCAGGAGTACACGCCGTTCGAGGGGTTCGAGCTGACCGCGAAGGTCACCGACACGTTCGTGCGGGGTCACCACGTGCTGGACACCGGCAAGATCGTCGGCCGTCCCCTGGGGCGTTTCGTCCGCCGGCCGGTGGCCTGAGCCCGGCCCCTGCCGGAATGGTCATCTTCATGTCCAACGATCACTGACTTCGGTAGAGTCAGCCTGTTATCTCCCGGCTTCGCCTGTCCTAGGACGTCACTTGCTCGAGATAGACAACCTCACGCACGTTTACGGTCCCGGCAGCCCCAACGAGCACCGCGCGATCGAAGGGCTCAAGCTGAGCGTCGCCGAGGGCGAGCTGCTGTGCATCGTGGGTCCCTCCGGATGCGGCAAGTCCACGCTGCTCCGCTCCATCGCCGGGCTGATCACTCCCACGGGCGGCGAGATCCGGGTCGACGGCAAGCTGGTGCGCCAGACGCCCGACAACCTGGCCGTGGTCTTCCAGGACTACAGCCGCTCCCTGTTCCCCTGGATGTCGGTGGCCGAGAACGTGGCACTGCCGCTGCGGCGCCGGGACATGGACAAGCGGGCGCGGCGGGAGGCGGCGCAGGAGGCGCTGGAGTCCGTGGGCCTGCTCGGCGCCGCCCAGAAGTACCCGTTCCAGCTGTCCGGCGGCATGCAGCAGCGCGTCGCGATCGCCCGCGCGCTGGCCTACCGGCCCAGCCTGATGCTCATGGACGAGCCGTTCGGCTCGGTGGACGCCCAGACCCGTGAGGACCTGGAGGACCTGGTCCTCAAGGTGCGCGGCCACCACCGGATGACGATCGTGCTCATCACCCACGACATCGACGAGAGCGTGTACGTCGGCGACCGGGTCGTGGTGCTGTCCAAGGCGCCCGCGCACGTGGTGGGCGACCTCCGGGTGGACCTGCCGGGGCCCCGCGACCAGATCACCACCCGCGAGAACCCCGACTTCGTGCGCCTGCGCGGCGAGGTCGGCCGCCTGGTGCGCGGGGTGGACGTCCCCGCCTCCGCCTGACCGCCCTCGCGGCCCAGCTCCTCGATCCCGCCACCTGAACGATCCCGCCAGCTGAAGGGGGCGGACAACGACGAACGCCGCCGGACCGATGGTCCGGCGGCGTTCGTCGTGCGGGCGTGTGCCGCGCCAGGCGTCAGGCGGGCAGGTGGGAGTGGCGCGTCAGCGCGTGCTCCACCAGCGTGATGAGCGTGCTCTTCACCGAATCGCGCACCCGGGCGTCCAGGCGGACGATCGGCGTGTGCGCGTTCAGCGACAGCGCCTCGCGGATCTCGTCGTCCTGGTGGGCGAACTGCCCGTCCCAGCCGTTGATGCCGATGACGAACGGCAGCTTCGCCTCCTCGAAGTAGTCGATGGCGGGGAAGCTGTCGGCCAGGCGCCGCGTGTCCGCGAGCACCACGGCCCCGATCGCGCCGCGCACCAGGTCGTCCCACATGAACCAGAACCTGTGCTGTCCGGGCGTGCCGAACAGGTAGAGGATGAGGTCCCGGTCCAGCGAGACGCGGCCGAAGTCCATGGCGACGGTCGTGGTGGTCTTGTTCGGGGTGAGCGAGACGTCGTCGACCCCTGCCGACGCGTCCGTCATCACCGCCTCCGTGGTGAGCGGAAGGATCTCCGAGACCGCACCCACGAACGTCGTCTTGCCCACGCCGAATCCGCCGGCCACGACGATCTTCGTCGAGGTCAGCCCGGCGCTAGAGCCTGCGAAGTCCACTGAGCACCCTTTCGAGCAAGTTGAGGTCCGGCTTTCCCGCGTCCAGCGCAGGCTGGTGCACGCGGATCAGGCCTTCGGACGCCATGTCGGCGATCAGCACCCGGACCACACCCAAAGGCTGTCGTAAGAGGGCCGAGATCTCAGCAACCGACCTGACGTTCCGGGTCAGTTGAATGATCGCCTGATACTCCGGACTCAGCAGAGATATGTCTTGGTATTCCGACGTCACGGAGGACACCAGCGCCTCCATGGCGAACTTCATCCGCGGCGCCGTGCGCCCTCCGGTCACGGCATATGGCCGCACCAGAGAGCTCGGCTTCTGCGGACGTGGAGCCGCCGGATGCGGCGGAGTGCTATCACCAGCCCAACCCTGACCTGACACCATGTTCTCCTGTCACCGCCCTTAGCGGGGGCGGGCCGCCTGCAGTTCGGCACGTACGGCAGGCGTGAGCACCTGACCCGCGCGCTCGACGAGCAGCGTCATCTGGTAGGCCACCAGGCCCATGTCACAATCGGGCGCAGCGAGCACGGCCAGGCAGGAGCCATCGCTGATCGACATGATCATCAACAGACCGCGCTGCATCTCGATGACGGTCTGGGTCACCAGGCCGCCCTCGAAGACACGGGCAGCGCCCTGCGTCAGGCTGATGACACCCGAGGCGACCGCGGCGAGCTGGTCCGCCCGGTCCTTCGGGAAACCCTCGGAGAACGCCAGCGGCAGACCGTCCGACGAGACCACGACGGTGTGCGCGACCCCTGGCACGTTGTTGACGAAGTCAGTGATCAGCCAGCTGATGCCACGCGCTCCCTGGCTCAGTTCTCTCATTTCTCCTCCTCGTTCTCTTCTCCGCGGGTGAACGCGCGGCCTTGTCGAACACCCTGCTGGAAGCTGGAGAGCCGGCTCCGCAACCTGTCGGGAGAGATCTGCGGCGCCGGTGACGTGGCCTGGGGCTCGGCCAGGCTCGCCGTACCGGGCACCAGGTTGGCCTTGGGCACGCGCCGGGGCAGGCCCGAGGACGTCACGCCGCCCTGCGCGGGCTCGGCGGCGGCCTGCGCGGCCTGGAAGCCGCTGTCGGCCGGCGAGGACCACGCGGCGCCCGCGCCGGACTCGCCGGGACGGCGCCGGGGCAGGCCGGACGGGCTGAGGCTTTCCTGCGCGCCGTCCTGGACGCCGAGCTGCGCGCCGCGCTGCGGGAGCGGCGGCGGACTGTCGAGCCGCACCGCGGGCTGGACGGCCGTCTCCGACTCCTGGTCGGGCTCCGGCTCACGGGGCCTGAGCACTTCGGGGTCGGGCTTGCGGAACCAGTCGGAGCCCACCGAGGAGAAGATGGGCAGGAACTCCTCGCTCGGCGGCTCCATCGGCGAGCTGCGCACCACGGGCAGCGGGCCGGTCAGATCCTGCGAGGAGTACTCCCCCGGGCCGAACGGGTCGAAGCCGTGCTGCCCGTTGGGGGCGAAGGCGTCGGCCGGCTTGACCGTCTCGGCGAAGGAGGGCCAGCGCTGCTCCTCGCCGAACGGCGCACGGGACGGCTCGTCGCCGTAGGGAGAGCGCGCGGGCTCGTCGCCGTAGGGCGAGCGGAGGTCGTCGCCGTAGCGGACCTCCTCGCCGAAGGACGGGCGGGCGGGCTCGTCGCCGTAGGGCGAACGGGGCGGCTCGTCGGCGTAGGGCGACCTGGCCGGCTCGGCGGGGGTGAACAGCGACGAGGCCGGCTGCTCGCCGAACGACGGCCAGCGGGTCTCCTGCTCCTCGCGCATCGGAGGCGGCTCGGTCGCGAACGACGGCCAGTTGGGCACGTCCTGGGCGGGCGCCGCCGGGTCGGCGAACGACGGCCAGCGGTCCTCCTGGGCAGCGGCCGGTTGCTCCTCGCCGAACGACGGCCAGCGCTGCTCGTCCTGGCGCGGCTGCTCCTCGGCGAACGAGGGCCAGTTGCCGGTGCCGGGGACGGGCAGCGAGCCGGGCCACTGCGTGTCGACCGGGGCGTCGTCGCGAGGGTCGGCGAGGGCGGCCGGCGAGGCGTAAGTGCCGTTGCCGTGGCCGTTGGAGGCGGCCTCCTCGAACGGCGCCTGGCCGAACATGCTCGGGTCGAAGTCGGTGAACGCGTCGTACTGGCCGCGCTGCTGCGGTACGCCGGCCGGGCCCTGCGCGCCCACGATCAGCGTGTTCGGCAGCATGACCAGGGCGCTCAGGCCACCGGTCTCGCGCATCCGGAGCTGGACGCCCACGCCGTGGCGCAGCGCCAGGCGGCCGACCACGAACAGGCCCATGCGGCGGGAGACGGCGACGTCCACCACCGGCGGGTTGGCCAGGCGCCAGTTGGCCTCGGCCAGCTCGTCGGCCGACATGCCGATGCCCAGGTCGCTGATGGTCACGAGCACCCCGCCGTCCATCGGGGCGCTGGTGACCTGAACCTTGCTCTCGCGCGGGGAGAAGGAGATGGCGTTCTCGATCAGCTCGGCCAGCAGGTGGACGGCGTCGGTGACGGCCGGACCGGCGAGCTGCACGCCCGAGGGGATCTGGATCTGGACCCGCTCGTAGTTCTCGACCTCGGACAGCGAGGCGCGGGCGACGTCGACCAGCGGCACCGGCTCGCTCCACTTGCGCGCGGCCTCCTGGCCGGCGAGGACCAGGAGGTTCTCGCTGTTGCGCCGCATGCGGGTGGCCAGGTGGTCGAGCCGGAACAGGTTGGCGAGCCGGTTCTCGTCCTCCTCACCCTGCTCCAGGCCCTCGATGAGCTGGAGCTGCCGTTCGACCAGCGTCTGGGTGCGGCGGGAGAGGTTGACGAACATGGAGTTGACGTTGGCACGCAGCTTGGCCTCGTCGCCGGCCAGCCTGATCGCCTCGCGGTGGACCTCGTCGAAGGCCCGGGCCACTTCCCCGATCTCGTCGCGGGTGTTGACGCCGATCGAGGGGACCTCGGGCAGCGCCGCGCCGTCGCCCGACTCGCGCAGCGCGCGGACGGTCTCGGGCAGCCGGGTGGTGGCCACCTGGAGCGCCTCGGCGCGCAGGCGGCGCAGCGGGCGCACCAGCGAGCCGGCCACGCGGGTGGTGAAGACCAGGACGAGGAGCAGCAGGACGAGGATCATGGCGCCGGAGATGACGGCGCTGCGCTGCTCGGAGTCGCTCAGGTCCCGGGCCTCGGTCACGACGCGGGTGGTCAGGCCGTCCTCGACCTTGCGCAGGCCGCTGACCTGGAGCGAGGTGCTCTCGTGCCACAGGTTGAGCTCGCGGCGCGGGGTGGCGGTGATGTCGAGGTCGCGGATCGTCTTGTACTCGCGCAGCTGGGCGAGCGCCCGCTGGCGCATGGCGTCGGCGCGGTCGATCTGCAGGCCGCGCATGTTCTTGCGGTAGGCCTGGAGGTCCGCGGTGCTCGCCTCCTCCTCGAAGGTGGCGAGCTCCGCCTGCTGCCGGTTCCAGGAGCCCAGGAAGTCGGACAGGTCGTCGTAGTCGAGCTTCCGCTCCACGAGCGCGACGACGAGGATGCCCTGCTGGCGGGAGACCTCTTCCTTGGCCCTCTGCAGCGCTCCGAGGGTGATGACGTCCGAGCCGAGCGCGTCGTCCTGGGTGCCGCCGGCCAGCTCGTCCTGGAGCTTGCTCATGACTTCGATCATCGAGCTGAACGTGCGCAGGGCGGCTCGGGGCGGGGCGCTGCCGGTCTGGACGATCGACTGGCGCAGGCCGTCGAGGCCGGTCAGCCAGCGGCGGATCTCACCGGCCTCCTCCAGGGTGCGCGGCGAGTGGGTGGCGTCGAGCGCCCCCACGGCGGCCAGCACGCGCTTGCGGACGGCGTTGACCGCGTCACGCTGGGTGTTGAGCTGGGCGCGGCGGGAGGCGCGGCGGCCCTCGGCGATGTACCACGCCGTGAGCGTCCGCTCCTTGCCGAGTTCGTCGGACATCGCGCCGACGGTCTGCACCAGCTCCGCGATCTGGGTGAGCCGGCGGTACTCGGCGCTGGTGGCGATCGAGTTGGCCAGCTGGACACCGGCGAGGAGCACGCCGACGACGGTGGGGATGAGGATCAGCGCGACCAGCCTGGTGCGCACACGCCAGTTCCCCAGCCGGAACCGGCCGCCTGCGTACTCCTCCGGCCTGGTGTGCCTGGGGTTATCGGTCCTCACTGACTCTCGCAACCTCTCGCCGTACGTGCTCGATAAACCTGACACGCTTGGGGCGCATGGGATTCGTGCGGGCTGGGTAATTGGAACACAACCCGTACCAGATCAGCCAACCGGACATATCCCATCAAATGCGACCAGACGTGCCGTTGGAGTCGCATATCACCGCGCGTCTTTCTCAGGCGGGCCGGAACGAGTCTCGCTCCGCCGGCGCCGCGTGCTTGACCATCAGGTGACGGGTCACCGAGTATTCCTGCACCGCCTCCTGGCTCATGTCCTTGCCGAACCCGCTGCCCTTGACCCCGCCGTGCGGAGCCTCGCTGGCGATGGGCAGGTGGTCGTTCACCCACGTCACGCCCACGTCGAGACGGTGCGAGACCCGCATCGCCCGGGCGACGTCGCGCGACCACACCGAGGAGGCCAGGCCGTAGCGCGTGTCGTTGGCGAGCCGGACGGCCTCGTCCTCGCCGTCGAAGGGGAGGACCACGAGGACGGGGCCGAAAAGTTCTCCTTGTACGATATCGCTCTTCTGATCTACCCCGGTCACCAGAGTCGGCGGGTAGTAGAACCCGGAACCCTCGGCGGGAGCGCCGCCGTGGAGCACCCGACCGCCCGCACGCTGCACGAACCCGTGCACGCGGTCGCGGTGCGCCGCCGAGATCAGCGGTCCGATGTCGGTGGCGGGGTCCCACGGATCTCCGGTCACGATTTCGGCAAGAGTCGCCCGAATCGCCTCGACCGCCTCGTCGTGGACGCGCCGGTCGACGTAGACACGCGTGGCCGCCGTGCAGTCCTGGCCCGTGTTGTACGTCGCGCCCATCGCCACGCCGGTCGCCATCGCGGCCAGGTCGGCGTCGTCGAACACCAGCGCGGGCGCCTTGCCGCCGAGCTCCAGGTGCACCCGCTTGAGCGTCCGGGCCGCGCCCGTCATGACGGCCCGGCCCGTCTCGGTCGATCCCGTGACGCTGACCATGTCCACGCCCGGGTCGGTGACGAGCGCCTCCCCCACCTCGGCGTCGCCCGTGACGACCTGCACCAGGCCGCGCGGCGCGCCCGCCTGGGCGAACAGCTCGGCCAGCCGCAGCGTGGAGCGCGGCGTCTGCGGGGCGGGCTTGATCACCACCGCATTGCCCGCGGCGATGGCCGGGCCGAGCTTCCAGACGGCCATGACCAGCGGGAAGTTCCACGGCGCGATCGACCCGACGACGCCGACGGGCCGGCGCACCATGATCGAGGTGTAGCCGCGGCTGAACACCCCGGCGCCCGTGCCCTCCAGCGAGCGGGCCGCCCCCGCGAAGAAGCGCAGGTTGTCCACCGCGAACGGCAGCTCGCCGTCGCGTACGACGGCGGCCGGCTTGCCGGTGTCCTCCACCTCCAGCCGGGTCAGCTCGTCGGCGTCGGCCTCGACCAGGTCCGCCACGCGCAACAGCAGCCGCGCGCGCTCCGCCGGGGTCGCCTCGGCCCACTCGGCGAAGGCGGCGCGGGCCTCGCCCACGATCCGCGCCACGTTCTCGACGGAGGTGTCCGGGACGCGGTCCGTGGGGGCGCCGGTCGCCGGGTTGATCAGTTCGCGCATGGTTCCTGTTCCTGGCCGGTCGTTCCTGACCGGCCGTTGTTCCTGACCCGCCGTTGTCCCTGGCCGGTCGTTGTTCCCGACCGGCCGTTACTGCTTGCCGGTCGTCGTTCCTGGCCGAGCCGTTATTCCTGGCCGAGCCGCTCGATGAGGTCGGCCGCCTTGCGCAGGCCGTCGCGGCGGCGGATCTCCTCGCCCGCGGCCTCCAGCCGGGCGCGCAGCTCGGTGTCGCCGAGCAGGCGGTCGAGCGCGCCCGTCAGCTCCTCGTCGCCGAAGGCGTAGGTGGACAGCCGGACGCCGTAACCGAGCTCGTGGACGCGCTGGGCGTTGTCGTACTGGTCCCAGAACAGCGGCAGGAGGATCATCGGCTTGCCGAAGTGCAGCGCCTCGGTGGTGGTGTTGTTGCCGCCGTGGGTGATGACCAGGTCGCAGAGCGGGATGATCTTCGTCTGCGGCACGAACTCGGCGCCCCACATGTTGTCGGCCAGCTTGATCTCCTCGTGCAGCGGGCCCTTGGAGACGATGAACTGGTGCGGCGTGGTGGCCAGCACGTCGATCACCCGCTGCATCAGCTCCACGTCGGAGGAGCCGAGCGAGCCCAGCGAGAAGTAGACCAGCGCGCCCTCGCCCCGCGGGAAGGGCAGCTCGAACGGCTCGTCGGTCTCCCGGACGGACGAGTCGAGCCGGTGCCACGTGGGGCCCAGCGGACGCTCGGCCGTGTAGTCGAGGATCTCCGGGAAGACGTAGAGGTTCAGGTCGCCCTCGTGGATGAAGTCCAGGTCGGGCAGCGGCTCGGTGCCCTGCTCGACGCTCCACTCGTTGAAGGCGCTCCACAGCTCGCGGTGGGTGCGCTCGTACTCCGCCCGGAAGGCGTCCCACTCGCCGCGGTCGTCCGCGGGCAGGCCGGAGAAGACCGGCGCGACGTTCTCGCCGCGCACCTCCAGCGGGTTGCAGGAGACGATGCGGACGAACTTGCGGCCCGCGGTGAGCAGGGCCGGGAACGTGATGACGTTGTCCTCGACGATGACGTCCGGCTGGACGCGCTCGATGATCTCCTTGAGGCGCGGCTCGCAGTACTTCACGCCGTCGATGAGCGACTCCCAGATCGGCTTGGTGACCGTCTCCAGCTGCTCCAGCGTGCTCTTGCGGTACTCGGGCGCGGTCTCGCGGATGAAGTCCTTCCAGAACTGACCCGCGTCCTGCTCCTCCTCGGCCGGCGGCGCGAGGTCGACCAGGTCCTCCTCGAAGCCGAGGGCCTCCAGCTTGCCCTTCCAGGAGGCCTCCGCGGCGAAGACGACGCGGTGGCCGCGGCGGCGCAGGATGTCGCCGATGCCGATGCAGTTGTTGGTGGGCCCGTAGGCGCTTTCTGGCATGAACAGGATCGTGAGAGACATCACGTTACTCCGGAGGGGGCGAACTAGTTGAACGTGAATTCAAATACTCATCTAGCGTAGGGGTCAACTTCAAGGCACTATGGTCACGGCTTCCTGAATGGGAGGCGAACAGCTCGGGGGAACGAGGTGGTGAGCATGGCCCAGCGCAAGAGCCGCACCGACCGGCGCATCGACCTGATCGAGGCGGCGCGCCGCGCCATCATCCGCCACGGCATCGACGGCGTCCAGCTCTCGCACGTCGCCGAGGAGGCGGGCCTGACCTCGGGCGCCGTGCTCTACCACTACCCCGACCTCAGCGAGCTGCTGGTCGAGGCGCAGCACGCCGGGATGGAGCGCTTCTACGAGCAGCGGCTGCGCCGGCTCTCCACCGTGACGGACCCGGTCAAGAAGCTCGTCATGACGATCCGCTCCGGGCTGCCCACCGGGCCGCTCGACCCCGACGTGCGCCTGCTCAACGAGCTCGGCGGCGCCGCCGGCCGCAACCGGGTCTACGGGGTCCTGCTCACCTCCCTGTACGACCGGCAGGTGTCGATGTACCAGTCGATCCTGGACACCGGCTCCGCGCTCGGGGTGTTCCGGCTGAGCGGCGACTCGCAGTCGCTGGCGCGCAACCTGGTGGCCCTGGAGGACGCCTACGGCTACCGCATCACGGCCAGGCACCCGGTGATCGGCCCCGAGGAGGCGGCCGAGCTGATCCTGTCCTACGCGCGCACCGCGACGGGCAACGACCTGGTGCACTGAGCCCGTCGCGATGGGGCGGGTTCCCGGGTGGCCGGTTCTCGCGTGGCCGGTTCTCTGGGGGGCGGTCATGGCGTGGCGGGGATGACGACGGCGTCACCGGCGTCCCAGCCGAGCCGCACCTTGGCGCCCGGCTGCACGGCGCTGGCGCCCTGCACGGCCACCAGCACCGGCTTGGCGTGGCCCGGCACCTCCACCGAGAGGTGCGAGACGCCCCCGTAGAAGCTGACGTCCAGCACGCTGCCCTCAAGCCCCTCGACGGGCTCCCCGGACTCGCCGTCGCCGGCGTTCTCGTCGGCCGGGTCGCCGGACCGGTGGAGGACGATCTGCTCGGGCCGGACGCACAGCAGCGCGGCGGCGCCCTCCTCCAGCTCCTCCAGCGGGGTCCCGGCCAGCTCCCCGAGCTCGCCCGCGTCCACCCCGCCCGTGCGGGCCGTTCCCCGGAACAGGTTGTTGGCGCCGACGAAGCCCGCGACGAACGGGCTGCGCGGCCGCTCGTAGAGGGCGACCGGCTCGTCCACCTGGCGGACGCTGCCGCTGTCGAAGACCGCGATCCGGTCCGCCAGCGACATGGCCTCCTCCTGGTCGTGCGTGACGACCACGAACGTGATGCCGACCTCGTGCTGCAGCCGCTTCAGCTCCAGCTGCATGTCGGCGCGGACCTTCTTGTCCAGCGCCGACAGGGGCTCGTCGAGCAGCAGCAGGCGGGGCCGCTTGACGATGGAACGGGCCAGGGCGACGCGCTGGCGCTGGCCGCCGGACAGCTGCGCCGGCTTGCGGTCGCCGTGCGCCGACAGGCCCACGGTCTCCAGCACTTCGCCGACGCGCCGCCGGATCTCCTCGCGGGGCAGCTTCTCCCGCTCCAGGCCGTAGGCCACGTTCTTGGCCACGGTCATGTGCGGGAACAGCGCGTACGACTGGAACATGAGGCTGATCGGCCGCCGGTTCGGCGGCAGCGCGAGCAGGTCGTCGCCGTCGAGCGTCACCGTGCCGTCGTCGGGCGTCTCGAACCCCGCGATGATGCGCAGCAGCGTCGTCTTGCCACAGCCGGAGGGCCCGAGCAGCGCGAAGAACTCGCCCTGCCCGATCTCCAGGGACACGCCGTCCAGCGCGGTGACCTGGCCGAACCTGCGGGTGATGCCGTCAATCTTGAGCACGTGCTTCGCCGATCTTGGTCATGCGCTGGCCCGCGATCACCGCGGTGAAGCTCACCAGCAGGAGGATCGCGCCGAGCGCGTTGATCTCGGGGGTCACCCCGAACCGGATCATCGAGTAGATGACGATCGGCAGCGTCTGCTGGAGGTTGCCGATCGTGAAGAAGGCGATCACGAACTCGTCGAGCGACAACGTGAACGCCAGCATCGCGCCCGCCACGATGCCCGGGGTGAGCTGCGGGAGTGTGACCCTCATGAAGGTGGTGACCGGTCCCGCGCCGAGGTCGCGCGAGGCCTCCTCCAGCGACGTGTCGGTGTTCGTCAGGCGGGTGCGGACCACCGCCGCGACGAACGCCATCGCGAACACGCTGTGCGCGAGGATCACCGAGTACAGGCCCAGCGTGAGTTGAATCAGACCGTAGAAGAGCAGCAGGCCGATCGCGAGCACGAGGTCCGGCAGGACGGCCGGCATGAGCGCGACCGCGTCCAGCGTGCGGGAGCGGGTGTGCCGGGCCAGGCCGACGGCCAGCAGCGTGCCGAGCACCGTGGCGATCACGGTGGAGCCCGCTGCCACGATCAGCGTGTTCAGCAGGCCGTCGAGGACCCGCTGGTCCTGGGCCAGCACGCCGTACCACTTGAGGCTGAAGCCCTCGTAGGTGTAGGCCGACTTGCCGGAGTTGAACGACATCGCGACGACCACGGCGATCGGCGCGTACAGGAAGACGATCGTCACCCAGAACGGGACGTACAGGAGCCTCGACCTACGCACGGCGCGCCGCCCATGCCTGCACCAGGAGCAGCACGATGAGCACCGCGACCAGCGCGAGCGTCAGCGCGGAGCCGAACGGCCAGTCACGCGCCTTGAGGAACTCCGTGCGGATCAGGTTGCCCACCATGATCGACTTGCCGCCGCCCAGCATCTCCGGGATGACGAAGTTGCCGAAGCTCGGCACGAACACGAACAGGCACCCCGTCATCACCCCCGGCACGGTCAGCGGCAGCGTCACCTTGCGGAACGTGGTCAGCCGGGACGCGCCGAGGTTCGCCGACGCCTCGCGGAGCTGCGGGTCGAGCTTCTCGATGGCCGCGTACAGCGGCAGCACCATCAGCGGCAGGTACGAGTAGACCAGACCGACGACGATGGCGCCCTTGTTGTAGAGCAGCTCGAACGGGCCGAGGCCGAGGCTCTTCAGGGCCGAGTTCACCAGGCCGGGGCCGTTGAGCAGGATGATCCAGGCGTACATGCGGATGATGAAGTTCGTCCAGAACGGGAGCACGATCGCGACGAGCGCGACCGTCTTCCACTTCCGCGGCAGCCGGGCGATCAGGTAGGCCGTGGGGTAGCCGAGGGCGAGCGCTATGAGCGTGGCCAGCGCCGCGATCTCCAGCGACTGGCCGAGCACCCGTAGGTAGAGCGGGTCGATCAGGCGGGAGAAGTTCTCGGTGGTGAACTCGTAGACCACCCCGCCGAAGCGGCCGCGCTGGAAGAAGACGTAGCTCAGCACCAGCGCCAGCGGCACCAGCAGCAGCACGACGAGATAGGCGAGGCCGGGGGTGAGGAAGACGAACGCGCCCAGCCGGCGCCGGCCCCTGAGGGCGGTCGCCGGCCGGGTCCTGACCGGGGACATCACTGCGTCACTGCGCCGTGACCTCGGTCGACAGGCGCGTGTACTTGGTCGACGCCTGACCCAGGTCGATGATCGACTCACCGTTGAGCAGCTCGGCGGGCTTGATGCCGAGCAGGGAGCCCTTGGGCGGGTTCACCCGGTCCATGGCGGCCTTGTTGGGCACCTTGTAGTTGATGTTCTCGGCCGCCCAGCTGTGGATCTCGGGGTCGAGGATGTAGTTGATGAAGGCGTGCGCGGCCTCCTTGTTCTTGGAGGACTTCATGATCACCATGGTGTCCACCCAGAGGTCGCTGCCCTCCTTCGGCACGACGAACTTGATGTTCTGCTTCTCGTCGGTCGTCGGGCACCAGCCGTCCCACGCCTCGACCATGATGGCCTCGCCGCTGGTGAGCTTGTCGCCGAACGTGGTGTCGTCGTACCCGAGCAGGTGCGGCTTGGCCTTGACGAGCAGCTCCTTGGCCTTGGCGATCTCGTCGTCCTTGTCGGTGTTGACCGAGTAGCCGAGCGACTTGAGCGCGGGCAGGGCCAGCCAGCGCTCGGTGGTCATCATGGTGACCTTCTTGTCGGCCCAGGACGGCGGGTTCAGGATGTCGTTCCAGCTCTTCGGCTCGGCCTTCACCAGGTCGCTGCGGTAGCAGATGCCGGTCGTGCCCCAGGTGTAGGGCACGGAGTACTTGTTGCCCTTGTCGTAGGAGAGCTGGGTGGCCTCGGGGTAGAGGTTCGACAGGTTGGGGATCAGCTCGGGGTGGATCGGCTCCAGCAGGCCCTGCTCGTTGAGCGCCTGGGCGTACTGGCCGGACACGAAGGCCACGTCGATGCCGCTGTCGCCGCCGGCGGTGAGCTTGGTCATCGCCTCTTCGTTGGTGGCGTGCAGGGTGACCTTCAGGTCGGTGACCTTGAGCTTCTCCTTGACCTTGACGGGCAGCTCCTTCGGCGTGTAGCCGTCCCACACCGTGATGCTGACCGACTGCTTGCTCAGGTCCGCGTTGGGGTTGAGCTGGTCGGCCTCTGCTTTCGCCGCCGAACCCGCGCCGCTGCTCGACGACTCACCACCGCACGCCGCCACGGCGAGCGCGAGGCCGGCCACCGCTACGACGGCCGGAAGACGACGGGTGAACCGGAATCGGGACAAGGCCGCTACTCCTTCTGATGACAAGGGACGAGGGGTCGCGCGACCAACGGACACGGCAGACCAGAGCAGGAGTGTTGCAGCAGAAATCAACATGAGCAAGACTTTTGCGGACATTGCCACCTGGAAGTTTGGTCATGCTGTTGAATCCCGATTCAATATGGGACCGGTTGATCTCCGTGGGTGAGAATCCCCTCACCCAGCGGGACCGCGGCCTCACAGCTGCGCTCGTCGCGTCGTTGGCGGACGACGTGCCCGCACCCTTCGCCGTACGCCGGCTCGGCCCGCTGCCCAGCCTCTCGCACCGCGAAGCCGCCGCCGACACCGGGGTCCCGGTCGAACGCGACTTCGGAGAGCACGTCGATCAGACAAACTATTCGGTGGTGGTGAGTGATCGGGTCGTCGTCAAGTGGCTGACACCCCCGGCGCCGATGCCGCATCCCGCCCCTGATGTCCTCGCACACCTGGCCGCGACCGGTTTTCGGGAGATCGCCCCGCCGTTCGCCGCCCTGACACTTCACGAAAAGTCCGGCCAGGTGCTGCTGCTGGCACTCGTGACCGGCTACCTGCCGGGGGCGCGCGACGGGTGGGAGTGGTGCGTGGACGAGGCCGAGGCGGGACGCGCCGCGTTCGCGGCGGAACTCGGCCGCCTGACCGCCGACCTGCACACGGCCCTGTCCACCTTCCACCCCGGCGACCCGTCCGCCCTCCATCCTCCGGACCTGGCCGGACGCGTGCTTGAGGCGTCTCGCGGTCCGGCGGCCGGACCCGTGCCCGAGGCGTCTCGCGGTCCGGCGGCCGGGTACGGGGCACGGGCGGAAGGGGCGCTGCGGGAGGCGCTGGAGCTGACCGGCGGCGAGGACGGCGCGTGGCTGGCCGCGCGAGAGGCCGATCTGCGCCGCGAACTGGAGCCCCTGCACCGGCCCGCCGGCTCCGCACCGCTGATCCGCATCCACGGTGACCTGCACGTGGGCCAGATCCTGCGCTGGCGTGACGGCTACGCCGTGATCGACTTCGACGGCAACCCGACCGTGACCGGCGCCGAGCCGTACCAGCCTGCCGCCCGCGACGTCGCCCAGCTCGCCACCAGCCTCGAACACGTCGCCCAGGTCGCCGTCAGGAGGCGCGGCACGCCGCCCGCGGCCGCCGCCCGCTGGGCCGGCGAGGCCCGCGACGCCATGCTGGCCGCCTACCGCCTCCGCCTGGCCGAGCGCGGACGGCCGGAGCTGCTCGACGAGACGCTGCTGCGGCCGTTCGAGATCGAGCAGGAGTGCCGGGAGCTCGTCTACGCGGCCCGCCACCTGCCGCGCTGGCGCTACGCCCCGATGGGCGTCCTGCGCACCTGGTACCCATGACCTCCCACGACCACCCCGCCCAGGCGGCGCCCGAGACACCCGGCGGACGCCGCTCCCACGCGGTGTCCGTGACATCCGCGAGACCCGACCCTTCCGAGCATCACCTGGAGATCCGTTGAACCCCGAGCTGTTCCTGGCTGACCTGGAGGCCAAGCCCGCCGCCCTGGAGGCGCTGGCCGGCGAGCTGGCCGCCGGCGACCCGTTCGAGGGCCTGCCGGGCGACGTCGAGCGGGTGCTGTTCCTCGGCATGGGCAGCTCCCGGTACGCCGCCGGCGTGGCCGCCCTCCGGCTGCGCGCCGCCGGGATCGACGCCTACGCCGACTACGCCTCGGCCGCCGCCACCTACCCCGCCGCCCCCGGCACGCTGGTCGTGCCGATCTCGGCCACGGGCGGCAGCCGGGAGACGCTCGACGCGCTCGCCCGCTACACCGGCGCCGAGGTGTTCCTCGCGGCCCTCACCAACGCCCCCGGCTCCGCCGTGACCGAGGGCGCCGGCCTGGTGGTGCCGATGCGGGCGGGCGAGGAGCGCGGCGGTGTCTCCTGCCGCACGTTCCAGCACACGCTGGCGCTCCTGCTCGCACTGGAGTCGCGTCTCACGGGCACCTCCCGCGACCTGCCCGCCCTCGTCCGCCGCGCCGCCGAGGCCACGGCCGACCTGCTGGACCGCAGGAAGGAATGGCTGCCCGTGGCGCTGGAGCTGCTGGAGGGCCCGCACGGTGTCTACGCCGTCGCCCCCGCCGAGCGGCTGTCGTCGGCCGAGCAGTCGGCGCTCATGGTCCGTGAGGGCCCGCGCCGCCCCGCCGACGCCTGCGAGACCGGGGACTGGGCGCACGTGGACGTGTACCTGACCAAGACCCTCGACTACCGCGCCCTGCTCTTCCCGGGCTCCCGCTACGACGAGCAGGCCATGGACTGGGTGCGGCAGCGCGGCTCGACGGTGCTGGCGGTGGGCGGCGACGTGCCGGGGGCCGCGGCGTCGATCCGCTACCGGCACGACGACGACCCCGAGGTCGCGCTGCTGACGGAGACGCTGGTCGCCGAGCTGGTCGCCGCCCGCTGGTGGGCCGCGGCCTCGTGACCGTCGCCGAGAGGGCCGCCGGCCTCGTCCTGGGCCGCGACCCGCTGCCGACGGAGCCCGTCCCGTTCCACCGCCGCACACCCTCGCTCCGGGGGTGGGGTCTCCGGAGCGTCCGTTAACGTACGGTGTACCGTACGGAGGGTGACGACCGAGTACGTCGGCAGGGGTGACCCCGCGCGCAGCCTCGCGCTGCTGTGGCGGACCAGCGAGCGCGCCAGCCGCAAGGGCAAGCCCGACCTGAGCGTGGACCGGATCGTGCGGGCCGCCATCGAGGTGGCGGACGCCGAGGGGCTCCAGGCGCTGTCCATGCGCCGCGTGGCCGAGCGGCTGGGCGTCGGGACGATGTCGCTGTACACGTACGTGCCGGGCAAGCCGGAGCTGTTCGACGTCATGCTCGACACCGTGTACGGGGAGATCGACCGGTCCGAGGACCTGCCCGGCGGGTGGCGGGAGCGGCTGGAGCACATCGCCCGCCAGAACTGGACGCTCTACCTGCGCCACCCCTGGCTGGCCCAGGTGGCGACCAGCCGCCCGGTGCTCGGGCCCAACGGCACGGCCAAGTACGACCACGAGCTGCGCGCCGTCGACGGGATCGGGCTGACGGACGTCGAGATGGACGCGGTGGTCACGCTGGTGACCGGGTTCGTCCACGGCACGGCCCGGGGGGCGGTGGAGGCGTCGCAGGCCGAGAGCGAGACCGGCATGTCCGATGCCCAGTGGTGGGCGGCGCACGCGCCGTTCCTCAACCGCGTCGCCGACGCGAGCCGCTTCCCGACGGCCACCCGGGTGGGTCAGGCGGCGGGCGAGGCCATGGGGACGGCCTACAGCGCGGAGCGCGCCTTCGAGTTCGGCCTCCAGCGCGTCCTGGACGGCATCGAGGCCCTGGTGGCCCGCCGCGCGTCCGCCCCCTGACCGAGCCGCCGGGTCAGCGCAGGGCCGCGGGGGCGGTGGCGGCGGACAGGAGGACCTCGTGCTGCCCGGCGGTGGGCGGCCGGGTCCAGGTGAGCCCGGGGCCGCCGGAGGCGACCACGTGGGACACGACGGCGCGCAGCAGCGCCTCCGCGGGCGCGCCCGCCTGCTCCTCGCGCGCCTCCCGGTAGCGGTCCAGCACCCGGGCCAGGTCGATCATGACGGTGTTCTCCGCGTCACCGGCTGTGTCGCCCCCGGCCGGGGCCCGCACGGTCAGGAGCAGGAGGCCGGTCTCGTCCTCGGCCTTCCAGGCGGTGATGCCGGCCGAGGGCGGGGCGCACACGATCTCGCGGACCGCCTCGGCGAAGCGCCGGCCGTCCATGCCGTCCGCCGTTCCGCTCAGCCAGCCGGCGCGCAGGTGGAGCACGCCCGGCCCCTCCGCGGCGCCGTGCTCGGCGACGAGGTCGCGGACCGTGCCCTCCGGGTCGTGCAGGGCCGCCTCGCCACGGGCCGCGAAGGCCTCGGCCATTAGATGGAGCGAGATGGCCCGGGGCGGCCCGGCGGTGACGACCACGGCCTGGGCGATCTCCAGGAGCGGGGCGTCGGCCTCGTCGTGGAAGGCCCGCAGGCCCTCCGTGAACGCGGTCCCGGCCTCCGCGTCGAGCACCGGGCCCCACGCGTGCCCAGGGGCCTCCTGGGTCCCTCCAGAGCCGCTCTGAGCGGCGGAACGATCACGGCGCAGCCACCAGGTGAGCGCAACGGCCACGGCGACGGCCGAGACGGCGAGCGCGATCCACACCATACGGTCCACTCCCCTCCCCATCGAAGCCCCCGTCGGGCTCCTCATCGGACAGGGCCTAGCAGCGTAATGGCGATCACGACCCGCTCACCTCCTATTTCCCGAAATGTCGTGAAATAGGAGGTGAATGGGGGGTTTCCGGCCGGAAGGCCGGCGTGGTGGTGGGCTAGGAGACCGGCGCGGCGCGGAGCCGTACGACGTGCTCGACCAGCGAGATCAGCGTCGCCTTCACCGAGTCGCGGTTACGCGCGTCCGTGCGGACGATCGGCACGTGCGGCGAGAGCGCCAGCGCCTCGCGCACCTCGTCCTCGGAGTGCAGGAACTGCCCGTCCCAGCCGTTGACGCCGACCACGAACGGCAGCTTCGCCTCCTCGAAGTAGTCGATCGCCGGGAAGCTGTCGGCCAGCCGGCGCGTGTCGAGCAGCACGACGGCACCGATGGCGCCGCGCACGAGGTCGTCCCACATGAACCAGAACCGGTGCTGCCCGGGCGTGCCGAACAGGTACAGGATCAGGTCGCGGTCGAGCGACAGGCGGCCGAAGTCCATGGCCACGGTCGTCGTCTGCTTGTTGGGGGTCATGCCGAGGTCGTCGATGCCCGCGGACGCGTCGGTCATCACCGCTTCCGTGGTCAGCGGAAGGATCTCGGACACCGCCCCCACGAACGTCGTCTTGCCGACGCCGAACCCGCCCGCGACGACGATCTTCGTCGACGTGAGGCCGGGGCTAGAGCCTGCGAAGTCCACTGAGCACCCTTTCGAGCATGTTGAGGTCTGGCTGTCCCTGGCTGAGGCGTGGCTGGTGCAGGCGGACAAGCCCTTCGTCGGACATGTCCGCCACAAGCACCCTCGCCACGCCCAGCGGGACCCGGAGCAAGGCCGAGATCTCGGCGACCGACCGGAACGTACGGCAGAGCTGCATGATGGCCTCCTGCTCGGGAGTCAGCAAGGCCATCTCGTCGTCCGGTATGGACATGGACGAGATCAGCGTCTCCATCGCGAGGTGGTAGCGAGGCTCCGAACGGCCGCCGGTCACCGCGTACGGACGGAACAGGGGCTCGTCGTCCCCGTTGCCGTCAGTGCCGTACACGACCCTCTCCCATCAGTGTCATCGCCTCACCGTGTCCTGGCAGCCTGGAGCTCCGCGCGCAGGGCCGGCGTCAGCGCCTGGCCCGCCCGGTCGACCAGCAGCGTCATCTGGTACGCCACCAGCCCCATGTCGCAGTCGGGCGCGGCCAGCACGGTGATCACCGAGCCGTCGCTGATCGCCATCACGATGAGCAGCCCGCGCTGCATCTCGACGACCGTCTGCGTGACGGAGCCGCCCTCGAACACGCGGGACGCGCCCACGGTGAGGCTCAGCAGGCCGGCGGACACCGCCGCGAGCTGGTCCGCACGGTCCGGCGGGAAGCCCTCGGAACTCGCCAGGCAGAGACCATCGGCCGAGACGACGACCGCGTGCGCCACGCCCGGCGTGTTGCGCACGAAGTCCGTGATCAGCCAGTCGAACCGATGCGCCTCATGGCTCAGCGTCGTCACGCGTCCTCCCTGGAAAGACGCTCGCTCACTCTTGTTCCTCCTGTTCGCGTACTTCCGCCCGTCCCCGGCGCACTCCCTGCTGGAAGCTGGCCATCCGGCTGCGCATCCGGTCAGCGGAGACCGGTGGCGCCGGCGCCTGCCGCTGCTGCCGTTGCGGCTGCGCGGCCTGCGAGCCGGCCGTACCTGGGACCAGGTTGGCCTTGGGGGTGCGCTTGGGCAGCCCGGCGGCGGTGATGCCGCCGAGACTGGGGTCGCTGGCCGCGGCCGCCGCACGCCAACCGGCGTCCGCGGCCGTTCGCCACGCTTCCTCCCCAGAGACTACGGCTTGCGATGGGTTGTGCTCATCACGGCCGGGCGCCGAGGTCGCCTGCTCGCCCGGCGGGCGGCGGAACCAGGCCGACTCCACCGAGGCGAAGATCGGCAGGTACTCCTCCTGGCCCTTGTCCATCGGGGACACGTCCACCGAGGGCGGCGACTCGGGTCTGCGCACGTCAGCGGTGCTGTACCCCGAGGCGGCCGGCGCCGGCGGCGGCGTCTGGAACGCGCCATTACCACTTCCGGCTCCCGGGAAGCCCTCACGGCTGGGGAAGCTCTCACGGCTGGCAAATCCGTCGCGGCTCGGGAACGCGTCGCGGCTGGGGAGGGGCTCCCGGCTGGGGAAGGGGTCCCGGCTCGGCATGTCCTCGCGGCCGGGGAGGTCCTCCCTGCGGGGCAGGCCCTCCCTGCGGGGTCCCCGGGTGCCGGGGGCCGGCGGGGCCGACGGGAAGCCGCCGGCGCCCTCCTGACCGGGATGGGACGGGAAGCCGCCGGGCGCGTCCGGGCTCGGGTACGAAGGGAAGCCACCGGGCGCGTCCGGACTCGGGTACGACGGGAAACCGCCGGGCGCGTCCGGACTCGGGTACGACGGGAAGCCGCCGGTGTCGTACGACGGCTGCCGCAGGGCGCCGCCGTCGGTGTCGGCGGTGAAGGGCGGCCCGCCGGGCCGGCCCGTGCCGTTGCCGGCGGTGCCGAAGGAGTCGAGGCTGCCGAAGGAGCGGAAGGAGCCGTTCTGCGCGGGCGTGCCGTGCCGCCCGCCGGCCCCGCTCGCGCCGGGCCCGCCGGCGCCACTGCCCGCCAGAGCGGGTCCGCCGAGCCCCGGACCGGCCAGGCCAGGACCGGTGAGACCCGTACCGGCCAGGCCAGGGCTGGTCAGGCTGGAGCCGCCGAGGCCGGGCCCGCGGCCCGGGGCGACGCCGGCCGGGTCGCCGCTGCCCGCGAACGCGGGGCGCTGCGGCAGCGGCGGCTGGGAGCCGTCGGCGACGAGCGCCGGAGGCAGCAGCACCATGGCGATCAGGCCGTTGCCGTCGCCCTTGCGGAGCTGGACGCGGATGCCGTGGCGCAGGGCCAGCCGTCCGACCACGAACAGGCCCATGCGCCGCGAGACCGACACGTCCACGACGGGCGGCTCGGCGAGGCGGCGGTTGGCCTCGGTCAGCTCGTCCTCGGTCATGCTGATGCCGGCGTCGGTCACCGACAGCAGCGCGCCGCCGCCCTCGATGAGGCTGCTCGTCACGGAGACCTGGGCGTTGCTCGGGGAGAACTGCAGGGCGTTCTCGACCAGCTCGGCCACGAGGTGGACGAGGTCGTTCGCGGCGCTGCCGACCACCGAGGTGCCCCGGTGGACCTTCACCTGGACGCGCTCGTACCCCTCGACCTCCGACAGGGCGGCGCGCACGACGTCCACGAGCTTGGCCGGCTGGCTGCGCCGGCGGGAGGGCTCGTGGCCGGCGAGGACCAGGAGGTTCTCGGAGTTGCGCCGCATGCGGGTGGCCAGGTGGTCGAGCTTGAACAGGTCGGCCAGCCGGCCGCCGTCCTGCTCGCCCTTCTCCAGGCCGTCGATGAGGGAGATCTGCCGCTCGACCAGCGTCTGGGTGCGGCGCGAGAGGTTGACGAACATCGAGCTGATGTTGCCGCGCAGCTCGGCCTCCTCGCCCGCCAGCCGGACGGCCTGCCGGTGGACCTGGTCGAAGGCCTTGGCCACCTCGCCGATCTCGTCGCTGCCCTCGACGTCGATCGGCCGGACCTCCGGCACCACGTCGCCGTTGAGGCGCAGCTTGCGGACCACGTCCGGCAGCCGGAAGCCGGCGATCTCCAGGGCCTCGGTGCGCAGCCGGCGCAGCGGGGTGACCATGGAGCGCGCGATGGCGACGGTGAGCAGCGCGACGAGCAGCAGCAGGGCCAGGATGAGGACACCGGCGATGACCGCGTTGCGCACCTCGGCGTCACGCAGCTCGGTGCCGCGCAGGGCCAGCTTCTTGTTGATGTCCTCCTCCACCGAGTGGAGGGCGCTGATCGTGGTGGCGTTGTCGCTGAACCACTGGTCGGCGGCCGAGATCTTGCCGGGGTCGGTCGAGGCGAGCAGGTTCTGCCGGATGCGGACGCCCGGCTCCTTGCCGCTGGCCAGCGTGATGGCGCGCGACTTGATCAGCTCGGTGTTGTAGTACTCCGGCCTGGTCAGCGCCTTCTGCAGCTGGATGGCGACCTGGGGGCCGGCCTCTTGCCCGACGGTGGTGATGTCGGAGCGCTGGGCGGCGTTGGAGGCGATGAACCGCTCGACCTCCTTGGCGTCCATGCTCCCCGGGTTGTAGTAGCCCTTGAGGAGCTGGACGCGCTGGCGGGAGATCTCCTCCTTGGCGCGCGCGATGGCGCCCAGCGCGCGGAACTGGCCGATGATCTGCGAGTCGTCGGTGAGCAGGCTCAGCTCGTCGTGCAGGCGGAGCAGCGTGTCGAGCAGGGTGTTGTAGCGCGTGGTGTCGCGCTGGCCCTCGGTGCGGGTGCGGGGCAGCTGGCGGATGTCGAGCCGGGCCCGCTTGACGACGTCGAGGACGCGGACGCCGTACGAGTCGTCCATGGCGTTCATGTCGGCCTGGACGGTCTTCACGAGCTGGTCGACGGCGGCCTTGCGCTCGGCGTACGGCTTGGCGAGCTTCCTGCGCAGGGCCCTGGTGGCGTCGACCCAGCCGCCGCCCGTGTCCCGCTCCAGGCCCACGGCCTGGACGAGGTCGCGGATGTGGCCCGCGTCCTCGGCGGCGCGGATGGTGCGCTCGTAGTCGCTGATGCTCTGGATCGAACCGACCACGCGGGCGCCCCCCAGCGCCACGCAGACGACGGTGGGAACCAGGATGAGGGCGGTCAGACGCCATCTCACGCGCCAGTTGCGCAGCCCGAGCCGAGGCGATGGGGATCGCCCCTCGCGGCCCCGCCCGGCGGCCTGGCCGCTGTCGGAGTTCCCCGTAGTCACTGCTTCCGCAACCCCTCAATCAATCCCGCGCTCCACGGGCCGTAGGACGTCCACAAGGTATCCGCAGCATGGGACTACCTACGCAAATCGGATGCAATCGTTACATATGTGACCAGTCCCGTCGTGAGTGGTTCAGCGCAGTGCCGCCAGCACCAGATCGCGGACCTGGCCCCGCTGCGCGTCGTCACTGAGGGGACGTCCGGCGCGATCGACCACGTAGAAGACGTCCACCGCCTCCGCGCCGAGAGTCTCCACGCGAGCCGCTCTCACGTCAAGACCACACTCACCGAACGCCCGTCCGATGCGCCACAGGAGTCCCGGCCTGTCATGGGCTCTGACTTCCACCACCGTGGCGGTCGCCGAGGCGTCGTCCACCAAGGTCACACGGGGTGGCGCGACCGGAACACGAGAGGGCCTCACGTACCGGCTCCGGCGGGCCAGCCGTTGCTCGATGTCAAGACGGCCGGCAAGGACGAGACGGAGGTCGGCTTCCAGCGTGGCGGGGTCCGGGGGTGAGCCGTACTCGGGGACCACCGAGAACTCGATCACCGCGGTGGATCCCGCGGAGGCCGAGGCGGCCGAGCGGACGATCAGCCGATGGGCGGCCAGCACCCCGGCCGCGTTCCACAGCAGGCCGATGCGATCGGGGGCGACGACCGTGACCGCGCCGCCGTTGACGCGGACCGCTCCGCCGCCGTGCCGGGCCAGGGCGGCCTGCTCCGGGGACAGGGTGGGCGCCTTGGGCGGCGGCGAGCCCGACAGGACCGACCGGACGCGGCGCACGAGATCGGCGACCAGACCGGCCTTCCAGGCATTCCAGGCCGCCGGGCCGGTGGCGTGGCCGTCGGCCACCGCGAGCGCCGCCAGCAGGTCCAGCACCTCCCGCGTGCCGACCGTGCCCGCGACCTTCTCGATCGTCACGGGGTCGTCGAGGTCGCGCCGGGTCGCCGTCTCCGGCAGCAGCAGGTGGTGGCGCACCACGGTGGCCAGGACCTCCACGTCCGCCGGCGGCAGGCCGATGTGGGCGGCGATGTCGCGCACCACGACCTCACCCGTCGCCGAGTGGTCGCCGGGCCAGCCCTTGCCGATGTCGTGCAGCAGCGCCGCGATCAGCAGCAGGTCGGGGCGGGACACCTCACGGGTGTGGCCGGCGGCGTTCGCGGCGGCCTCGATGAGGTGTCGGTCGACGGTGAAGCGGTGGATCGGGTTGCGCTGGGGGCGGTGGCGCACGCGCTCCCAGTCAGGAAGCATCTTGACAAGGATGCCCGCCTGGTCGAGCTCCTCCCACACGGGCACGGCGGCGCGGCCCGCGCCGAGGATCGACACCAGCGCGTCGCGGGCCTCGTCCGGCCAGGGGACCGGCAGCGGAGGGGACTGAGCTGCGAGGACGGACACCGTCGCGGGCGCCAGCGGCAGCCCGGAGTCGGCCGCCGCGGCGGCGGCGCGCAGCACCAGCAGGGGGTCCTTGCGGGGGTCGGCGCCCCGGGCCAGCACCACCTCACCGCCGTGCTCGACCACGCCGTCGGCCAGCGGACGCCGGCCGCGCGGCGCCGGCCCTGACACCAGCCTGTCAACCGTGCGCCAGGTCACGTCGAACGCGTGGGAGATCGTCCGGCCCGCCTCCGCGAGCCGCCGCATCAGCGCCTCCGCGTCGAGCAGGCCGAGCAGCCCGGCGACGGCCTCCTGCTCCTGCAGGACGAGCCGGTCGGCGCCCCGGGCGGTGACGACGTGCAGCGCGTGCCGCACGTCCAGGATGAACTCGTACGCCTCGCGGGCCCGCGGACCGGGGGCCGAGGCCACCCAGGCCGCGGCCACGGCCTGCATGGCCTGGAGGTCGCGCAGCCCGCCGCGGCCGTCCTTGAGGTCGGGCTCCAGCAGGAAGGCGACCTCGCCGCTGACCTGGGCCCGCTTGTCGGCCGCCTCACGCAGCTCGCCGAGCCTGCGCCGGGAGTCGGCCCGCCACTCGGCCAGCACCGACTCCCTGACCTTCCTGGTCAGCTCCGGGTCCCCGGCCACGTGCCGGGCCTGGATGAGGCCGAGGACCGCCTTCAGATCGTCCCGGGCCACCGCCACGGCCTCGTCCACGGTCCGCACCGAGTGGTCGAGGCCGATGCCGGAGTCCCAGATCGGGTACCAGATGCGGTCCGCCACCCTGCCGACGTCGCCCCGGCCGCCGTGCAGCAGCACCAGGTCGAGGTCGCTGCCCGGAGCCAGCTCGCCGCGCCCCAGGCTGCCGACGGCGACCAGGGAGACGTTGTCGCCGTCGCTCGCCGTTCGGAAGAGGTCCTTCAGCCAGCGGTCGGTGTCCGCGGCCCGCTCCTTGCGGGCCGCGGCGTACGAGCGAGCTTCTCCCCTCAAGACGTCCCCTCGCCGGGCTCCGTCCGGACGCCCTCGTCTCGCTGCCGATCCATCTGCCATGCCTCGCCGATCCGGCGCGGACGCCGTCGTCCACGCCGGATGGTCCTTCCGCCCGTGCCTAGAGGGCCTCCAGGCCGCGCTCGCCGGTGCGGACGCGGATGACCGTGTCCACGGGCACCGACCAGACCTTGCCGTCGCCGATCTTCCCGGTCTGCGCCGCCTTGACGATGACGTCGATCACGTCCTCGGCGTCGTCCTCGTCCGCCAGCACCTCCAGGCGGACCTTGGGCACCAGGTCGACCTGGTACTCGGCGCCCCGGTAGACCTCGGTGTGGCCGCGCTGCCGGCCGTAGCCGCTGGCCTCGCTGACCGTCATGCCCTTGATGCCGAACTGCTCCAGGGCGGCTTTCACGTCATCGAGCTTGAAGGGCTTGATGACCGCGGTGATGAGTCTCATGCGTCCACCTTCTTAGGCGCCGGGCTGACGGCGGGCCCGCTGGGGGATGCCACGCCGGAGGCGTGGACGGTGCCGAGGTCGTAGCCGGTCTCGGCGTGGGTGGTGATGTCGATGCCGGTGACCTCCTGGTCCTCCGGCACCCGGAAGCCCATCACCTTGTCGATGATCTTGCCGAGCACCCAGGTGACGATGAAGGAGTAGCCGCCGATAGCGACCGGGCCGAGCACCTGGAGGCCGAGCTGGGTCAGGCCGCCGCCGTAGAACAGGCCCTTGTTCTGCTGCTCAAGGAAGGGGTAGGCGGCCAGGAAGCCCAGGGAGACGGCGCCGATGACGCCGCCCACCAGGTGGACGCCGACCACGTCGAGCGAGTCGTCGTAGTTGAGCTTGTACTTCAGGCCGACGGCGTAGGCGCAGACCGCGCCGGCGATCAGGCCGATGAGCAGCGCGGCCCACGGGTCCACGAAGCCACAGGCGGGCGTGATGGCCACCAGGCCGGCGACCGCGCCGGAGGCGACGCCGAGGCTGGTGGCGTGGCCGTCGCGCATCTTCTCCACGACGAGCCAGGCGCCGGCCGCGACGGCGGTGGCGATCTGCGTGTTCATGAACGCCAGGCCGGCCGTGCCGTCCACCGCGAGCTCGGAGCCGGCGTTGAAGCCGAACCAGCCGAACCACAGCAGACCGGCGCCGAGCAGGACCAGCGTCAGGTTGTGCGGGCGCATGGGCTCCTTGCGCCAGCCCTTGCGCTTGCCGAGGACCAGGGCGAGGGCGAGGGCCGCCGCGCCGGCGTTGATGTGGACGACCGTGCCGCCGGCGAAGTCCTCGATACCGAGGGTGTTCAGCCAGCCGGTGCCCCAGACCCAGTGGGCGACGGGGAAGTACACGATCGTGGCCCAGATGAAGCTGAACAGCACCCAGGCGCCGAACTTCGCGCGGTCCGCGATCGCGCCGCTGATCAGGGCGACCGTGATGATGGCGAACGTCAGCTGGAAGGCCGAGAAGACCAGGCTGGGCATGCCCGTGCCGTCGTCCTTCGTCGCCGTGTTGACGAGGCTCTGCAGGCCGACGTGGTCGAGGCCACCGACGAACTGGTTCAGCCACGACATCGAATTGTCGCTGAACGCCAGCGAGTGCCCGTAGAGCACCCAGGCGATCGTCACTGTGATGATGGCGACGAACGACATCATCATCATGTTCAGGACGCTCTTGGCCCTGGTCATGCCCCCGTAGAAGAACGCGAGGCCCGGAGTCATCAGCAGCACCAACGCGGTGGCCGTGAGCATCCAGGCAGTCGTGCCGCTGTCGATCTTCACGACGCGACCCTCCTTACATATGACGTGTGGCCACAGCGTGTTCGTCCGGAGTTTCATGGCTCGACCAGGTGTGTTTCGCGTGCGTGAATCTCGCCACAGTGGTGTTTCGAGGGTGTTTCGGCCTTTTCACACCCGGCATTTGGGGCGCGGTGACCACTACACTTAGGTTTGCCTTACCTAAACGATCAAGGAATGCCCATGCGTCTCCGCCTGGCCGCCGCGGCCTTGCTCCCCCTTCTCGCCCTCGCCGCCTGCGGCACCTCCACGGCGCCGCAGGAGGCCGGCCCGACCCGAACCGTCAAGCACGCCATGGGCGAGACCAAGGTGCCCGCGGAGCCCAAGCGGGTCGTGGTGCTCGACACCGACAAGCTCGACACGATGGTGTCGCTCGGCCTGGCGCCGGTGGGCGCGGCGCAGGCCGCCGAGAACCAGGCGTGGCCGAAGTACCTCGGGTCCGCGCTGTCGGCCACCAAGCCGGTCGGCACGCTCCAGCAGCTCAACCTCGAAGCGATCATGGCGCTGAAGCCGGACCTGATCCTGGGCTCCAAGTTCCGCCAGGCCGCCTTCTACGACAAGCTCAGCAAGATCGCGCCCACGGTGTTCACGGAGAAGGTGGGCGTCACCTGGAAGCAGAACTTCCTGCTCGACGCCGAGGCGCTGGGCAAGAAGGAGAAGGCCGCCGAGCTGCTGTCGGCCTACGAGGCACGGGCCCGGCAGGTGGGCGCCACGTTCACCTCGCTGAAGGTGAGCATCGTCCGCTTCATGCCGACGGAGATCCGCATGTACGGCCCGGAGTCGTTCAGCGGCATCGTCGTCGGCGACGCGGGCATCCCCCGGCCCGAGGCGCAGATGCTGGCGAGCCAGGCCGACAAGCGCTTCGGCAAGCTCAGCCAGGAGAACATCGCCCAGGCCGACGCCGACGCCGTCTTCTACAGCGCGTACGGCGACGCGGCGGCCAAGAGCCAGGCGGCGGTGACGGGCGGCCCGCTGTGGAAGAACCTCGCGGCCGTCAAGACGGGACACGCCTACAACGTGGACGACGAGATCTGGATGCTCGGCATCGGCGTCACGGCGGCCGGCAAGATCCTCGACGACCTCGACCGCTACCTGACCCCCCTGGCCTGAGCGCCTGTCCCGTCCCGCCTCGGCGGCGCTTCAGCCCGCGCGGCCGGTGGGCCTATGAGCGCCGCGTGCGGAGCTTCTGGCGGTTGCCGCAGCGGCTCATCGAGCACCAGCGGCGGGCGCCGGGACGCGAGGTGTCGAGGAAGATCAGGTGGCAGTTGTCCCCCGCGCACATCCGCACCCGCCCGGCCCGGGGGCCGCTGAACAGCTCGATCGCGTCGCGGGCCACCGCCGACAGGAACTGCGGCCCCGTCACGGGGTAGGCCCACCCCCTTTCCAGGTTCCCCCCGATCACCGGGGCGGGTGGCGGCGCCGCGGCCGCCTCGTTCAGCACCTGAAGGTCGTCCCCCGCCTTCCCCGCCACCTCGTCGTACGGGTCCTCGATCGGGGGCGGGACGCCCGGGAGACCCTCGGCGCCGGCGGCCCGTACAGCCAGCCGCCAGATCGCGGCCCGCAGCCGCCTGGCCGCCGGCAGGTCGCCGGGCCCCGCCAGCACCGGCCCCTCGATCCCGAGCCGCGTCCGGGCGATCCACGCCGCCAGATCCCCGGGCTCGCGCAACTGCTCCCACGGCTCCACCGCCCCGCTGAGCAGGAACTCCAGGCAGAGCGTGCCCGCGTCGAACCGGAACCGCTGCCCGTCACCGCCCGTCAGCGTCATCCCGCTCGCGCTCGCTGTCGTCCCGCTTGCGCCATCCACTCCAGCACTGTAACACTGACACCGGTTAAACCGGTGTACCCCGACCCGAGGAGATGCCCCATGGAAGAGCTGATCGCCCTGACCGAGAAGGCGTGGGAGGCGAACAGGAACGGCGACGCCGCCTTCTACGACCGTTTCCTCACCGCCGACGTGGTGAGCGTCTCCCCCTGGGGCGTGGTGACCGATCGCGACGCCACGCTCAAGGGGTTCGCCGAGAACCGGAACCCGTACACCCGCACCGACCAGTCCGACCACAAGGTCGTGATGCTCACCGAGGACAGCGCGGTCCACACGAGCACGGTCGAGATCGACATGCTCGTGGGCGGCACCACCGAGCGGACGATGCGCGTCTACGCGACGACGGCGCTGGTGCGCACAGACGGCGAGTGGAAGGCGGCCTTCTTCCAGATCACCCCCGCGCCCGAGCGCTGAGCGGCGCTCACCCCTCCGACTCCCAGAACGCGCGCAGATGGGGGACGAGCTCGGCGGCCCGCTCCTCGGGGAAGAACAACCGACCGCCCTCGATCTCGACCACCTCGCGCACGCCGGGGAGCGTGTCGCGCAGCCACCGCGCCCACTTCACGTCGAAGAAGACGTCCCCGGTCCCCCACACCACGAGCGCGGGCACGGCCAGCACGGTCAGCAGCGGCTCGATGGCGATCATGTCCTTGGCGTCGACCGAGGTCAGCATCCGCGCGAACGCCTCGCCCCCTCCGGGCTTGGACAGGATCGGCCGCAGGTACGCCTCGACGACCGCCGCCGGGTCCTCGACATGCTCGTAGCTCACGCCGTACGCGGTGACCGAGAGCAGGTCGGGCCGGCCGAGGAGCGTCTCGAGGAGTGGCACGAGCTCGCCGCGCGCGGCCAGCTCGACCGTAGGCACGAACGCCGGGGGCGGCGTGTCCTCGTGGACGTCGCAGTTGGTCAGGGTGAGCGTACGGAGCCGTTCGGGGTGCCGGACGGCGAAGATCTGGGCGACGGCGCCGCCCGTGTCGTTGGCGACCAGGTCGACCTCGCCGAGCCCCAGCTCCGCGCAGAACTCCTCGATCGCCTCCGCGAGCGCCGGCAGCGACAGGTCCTCGCGGATCTCGCTGCCGCCGTGCACGGGCAGGTCCGGCGCCACGCAGCGGCGCTCGCCGCGCAGCTCGGCGATGACGTTGCGCCACAGGTGCGAGCCGGTCCCCACGCCGTGCAGGAACAGCGTCACGGGCCCGTCGCCCTCGTCCACATAGGTCAGCCCGGCGGCCTTGGCCATGGTGTCCTCCACTCTAGACATACCGACTGTCGGTCTGGAAAATAACCGACCAAGAGTCGGTATGTCTAGAGTGGAGGGATGAATCTCAGGGCAGAGCGCGGCGCCGCCACGCGCGAACGGGTCGTCGCCATCGCCCGCCGCCTGTTCGCCGAGCACGGCTACGAGGGCACCTCGATCGAGGCCGTGCTGCACGAGTCGGGCCTGAGCCGGGGCGCGCTCTACCACCACTACGCGGGCAAGGACGCGCTGTTCGAGGCGGTGCTGGAGGCCGTGGAGGCGGAGGTGGGCCGGGCGATCATCGCGTCGGTGCGGGGCGTCGACGATCCACGGCGGGCCCTCGTGACGGGGTGCCTGGAGTGGGTGCGACTGGCGGGCGACCCGGTCGTGCGACGCATCGTGCTGATCGACGCGCCCTCGGTGCTGGGCTGGGAGCGCTGGCGGGCCATGGAGGAGCGCTACGCGTTCGGCATGCTGAAGGCGGCCCTGCAGGCGACGAAGGCGGTCCCGGAGGAGTTCGCCGACCTGCACGCGCACATGCTGCTGGCGGCCATCAACGAGAGCGCGCTGCTGGTGGCGCGCGGCGGCGACCCCGAGGCGGCGGCGGCCGAGGCGGCCGTCGAGGACTTTCTCCACCGGGTCCTCGGCCCCGCCACTGCATGAGGACGCCTGGAGCGCGCCGGTCGGCGCGCTCCGTGAAGGGGTGCGTCAGGCGGCGGCGGTGGCCATGCGGCGCAGGCGGGCCAGCGCGTCGCGCTCGATGCGGCGGGCGCGGTCGCGGCCGATGCCGTAGCGCTCACCCACCTCCGTCAGCGTGTGCTCGCGCCCGTCGACCAGCCCGTAGCGCCAGCGCAGCATGTCGCGCGTGTCGCCCTCCAGGCCGGTCAGCCACTCGTCGAGCCGCTCGCGCTCCAGGATGTCGATGGCCTGCTGCTCGGGGTCGGCCCACGTCTCGTCGGCGATCATGTCGCCGAGCTCGGTCTCGTCCTCGTCGCCCACCCCGAGCTGCAGCGACACCGGGTCGGAGGCCCAGCGGCGCAGCTCGCGCACCCGCTCGATCGGCAGCTCCAGGATGCCGGCGAGGTCGTCGTCGGTCGGCTCGACGTCGAACTCGGCGAGCAGGTCGCGCCGCACCCGCATCAGCCGGGTCATCTGCTCACCGGCGTGCGTGGGCAGCCGCACCGGCCGCGCCTGCTCGTGGATGGCCCGCCCCACCGACTGCCGGATCCACCACGTGGCGTACGTCGAGAACTTGTAGCCCCGCTTGTAGTCGAACTTCTCCACCGCCCGGACCAGCCCCAGGTTGCCCTCCTGGACCAGGTCGATCAGTGGCATGCCCCGTCCCGAGTACTTCCGCGCCACCGCGACCACGAGCCGCAGGTTGGCCTGGATGAACTCGTCCTTCGCCCGACGGCCGGACACCGCCAGCCGCTCCAGCTCCTCGTCCGCCGCGTCCCCGATCCGCGGCTCCGAGCCCCCTCTGTCGAGCAGTTGCTCGGCGAAGAGTCCCGCCTCGATGCGCTTGGCGAGCTCCACCTCTTCCTCCGCCGTGAGCAGCGGGACCCGGCCGATCTCGGCCAGATAGGTCCCCAGCAGATCGCGCTCGGCGACGTGCTGCTCCTGCGTGCGACTCCCCGTAGGCCTTGCCATCCCCAGGCACCTCGTTCCGCAGCTGCGTGTATAAACCGCCAACGTCCGGCGAGATGCAAAGATTCCCTAAAGGGATACGACCAGCGGACGGTTCTGCGGGTCCTCCTCAAGGAGGAGACCGGCCTGGAACACCTGGTGAACGAGGGGGACGCCGGGCCGGTAGGCGAGGTGTACGTACGAGGGGGCGTCGAGGACGACGAGGTCGGCCCGCGCTCCGGGACGGATCCAGCCTACGTCCGAGCGGCGCAGCGCGCGCGCCCCGCCGTACGTCGCGGCGCGCACCGCCTCCAGCGGCGTCATCCCCATCTCCCGCACGGCGAGCGCCACGCAGAACGGCATGGAGGAGGTGAACGACGAGCCGGGGTTGCAGTCGGTGGCCAGCGCGACGCTCACCCCGGCGTCGAGGAGCCGCCGGGCGTCGGGGTACGGCGAGCGGGTGGAGAACTCGGCCCCGGGCAGCAGCGTCGCCACCGTGCCGGAGGAGGCGAGCGCGTCCACGTCCTCGTCGGTGAGGTGCGTGCAGTGGTCGGCCGAGGCGGCCCCCAGCTCGCAGGCGATCCGCACGCCCGGGCCGGGCCCGAGCTGCCCGGCGTGCACCCGGGCCTGGAGCCCGGCCGCGATCCCGGCGCGCAGGATCTCGCGCGTCTGGTCGCCGTCGAAGGCTCCCCGGTCGCAGAAGACGTCCACCCACTTCGCGTACGGCGCGCAGGCCGCCAGCATCTCCCCGGTGACCAGCCGCACGTAGTCGTCGGCCGACGTCCCGGCCGGCACCACGTGCGCCCCGAGGAACGTCGTCTCGTCGGTCAGCGCGGTCGCGATCTCCAGCGAGCGCCGCTCGTCCTCGACGCTCAGGCCGTAGCCGCTCTTGATCTCGACCGTGGTCGTGCCCTGCGCCAGCATCTCGGCCACCAGGGCGGCGGCGTGGGTGGCCAGCTCGGCGTCGCCGGCGTTCCGGGTGGCCTCGACCGTGGTCCTGATGCCGCCCGCGGCGTACGGGCGGCCCGACATGCGGGCCTCGAACTCGGCGGTCCGGTCGCCGGCGAAGACCAGGTGCGCGTGGCTGTCGACGAACCCGGGGACGACGCACCGGCCGCCGGCGTCGAAACGCCGGTCGGCCTCGGGCGCACGGGCCGCGGGGCCGACCCAGACGACGCGGCCGTCCTCGGCGACGAGCGCCGCGTCCTCGATCTCCTCGCGTTCGGGGTCGGCCGTGTAGAGCAGCCCGATCCCGTCGATCAGCGTCGTGGTCATGGTGTGCCTCCCCTGGCGGCCCCGCGGGGGGCGGCTCTCGTCATCACGGTCGTTCCGTCGCCCGGCCGATCGCGCGGGCCAGCATCGCGCCCACGTCGCCCAGCACGTGCCGGCCCTCGCTCACCACGCGGCGGCCTCCTGAGATCACCGAGTGGACGTCGGCCGCCGTCGCCGCGTACACGACGGCCTCCACCGCGGCCTCCCCGCCCGCGCCGGCCGTGCGGACCGAGTCGAGGCGCACCGACACCAGGTCGGCCCACGCGCCCGGGACGAGCATCCCCGCGTCGGGGAACCCGAGCGAGGTGTGGCCCGTGCCGGTGGCGGCGGTCAGCAGCTCGTCGGCCCGCCAGTGGCCGCGCCGGTGGGTGGCGAGCCGCTCGTCCAGCTCCACCGCCCGCGCCTCCTCGAACAGGTCGATCACGGCGTGGCTGTCGGAGCCGAGCGTGATCGGCGAGCCGCGCTCGCACAGGGCGCGGGCGGGGCCGATGCCGTCGGCGAGGTCGCGCTCGGTGGTGGGGCACATGCAGACGTGGGTGCCGGAGCGGCCGAGCAGCTCGACGTCCACCTCGGTCAGGTGGGTGGCGTGGACGGCGGTGGAGCGCGGGCCGAGCGCGCCGTGCTCGTGCAGGATCCGCACGGGGGTGGCGGCGTACATCTCGACGCACGCCGCGTTCTCGGCGGGCTGCTCGGAGACGTGGGCGTGCAGCGGGACGGCACGCCGGTGGGAGAACTCGGCGACCACCGGCACGTGCTCCGGCGGCACCGCGCGCACGGAGTGGACGGCGACGCCGATCTCCACGTCGGGCCGCCCCGCGTAGGCGGCGGCCAGGGCCTCGGCCCGGACCGCCCACCGCTCGGAGTCGCCGTCGCCGAACCGGATCTGCGCCCCGGCCAGCGGCGCGCCGAACCCGCCCGTCAGATAGCAGGCGTCGAGCAGCGCGATCCGCAGCCCGGCCTCGCGGGCCGCCTCGACCAGCGCGTGACCCATGATGTTGGGCTCGTCGTACGGCCGCCCGTCCGGCCCGTGGTGCAGGTAGTGGAACTCCCCGACGCAGGTGATCCCGGCCAGCGCCATCTCGGCGTAGACGGCGCGGGCCAGGTCGAGGTAGGACTCGGGGTCGAGGCGGGCCGCCACCTGGTACATCTGGTCGCGCCAGGTCCAGAAGTCGCCCGTGCCTGTCTGGGTGGCGCCGCGCAGCGCCCGGTGGAAGGCGTGGGAGTGGGCGTTGGCCAGGCCCGGGATGGTGAGACCGGCGAGCCGCTCGGCGCCTCCGGGCTCTCCGCGGGTGACCCGGGCGATGCGGTCGCCCTCGATCTCGACGAGCACGCCGTCGGTGACGCCCTCGGGCAGCCAGGCGCGCTCGCACCAGTACGTCAGCGGCACAGGTCCTCCAGGACGCTCGCGAGCGCGGTCACCCCAGCCTGGCAGTCGGCCGGGTCCGCGTGCTCCTCGGGCGAGTGGGACACGCCGGTGGGGTTGCGGACGAACAGCATCGCGGTCGGCACCCCCGCCGCGGCCAGGATGCCGGCGTCGTGCCCGGCCCCCGTCGGAAGCACCGGCACCGGCGGCCCCTCCGCGCCGGCGTGGCCGGCGAGGGCGTGGCCGGCGACGGCGGCCAGGCGGTCGCGCAGGCGCGTGTCGAAGTCCACGACCGGGGTCCACGACTCCTCCCGGGCCGCCACGCCCGCCTGCTCGGCCAGCTCCGCCACCAGGGCGCGCACGGCCGGCTCCTCCGCTCCGCGCGCGTCGAGCCAGGCCGACACCAGCCCGGGGACGGCGTTGGTGTTGCCCGGCGAGATCCGGGCCCGGCCCACGGTCGCGACGACGCCGTGCCGGCCGGCCGCCTCCCGTGCGGCGAGCACCATGCGGGCGAACGGCAGCATCGGGTCGTCGCGGTCCTCCAGCCGGGTGGTGCCCGCGTGGTCGGCCCGGCCGCGGAAGTCGAAGCGCCACCGGCCGTGGGGCCAGATCGCGCTGGCCACCCCCACCGGGCTGTCCGTGCCGGCCAGCCCCCGGCCCTGCTCGACGTGGAGCTCCACGAACGTGCCGACCGTGGCGAGGGTCTCGTCGTCCTTGCCCAGGTCTCCGGGCTGGCGGCCGGCCCGGGTGAGGACGTCCGCGAGCGTGTCGCCGGAGTCGTCGGTGAGCCCGAGCGCCCGGTCCGGCGCGAGCACCCCGGTCAGCAGGCGTGACCCGACGCAGGGCACGCCGAACCGGGCGCCCTCCTCGTCGGTGAAGCAGGCGACGCCCAGCGGCCTGGCGGGCCGTACACCGCGCTCTCGCAGCAGGTCGAGCGCGGCGAAGGCGGAGACCACGCCGAGCGGGCCGTCGAAGGCGCCGCCCTGCCGTACGGAGTCGAGATGGCTGCCCGTGACGACGCCCGGCGCGCGCGACGGGTCGCCCCACCACGCCCACAGGTTGCCGTTGCGGTCCTCGCGCGTGTCGAGCCCGCGCCGGCCGGCCTCGCCCCGGAACCACGCGCGCAGCTCCAGGTCGGCGGCCGACCAGGCGTCCCTGACATATCCGTTGGTGGCGGGGTCGCGTCCGATGCGCGCGAGGTCGTCAAGCATGGCCCCACTGTAGTGAATGAAGCCATTCAGCGGATCGGGAGGGGGATCAGGTGACGGGCCCGGCGCTCGGGCGCAGCGTGATCTCGGTCAGGTGGGCGTCGGGACCGGCGTTGACGGCGGCCAGCACGGCCCGCGCGACGGTGCCGGCCCGCAGGTAGCGGTCCGTCTCGTACGCGCCGCCCTCCTGCTCGCGCACGCTGCGCTGCATGTCGGTGTCGACGCGGCCCGGGTAGACGGTCGTCACCCGCAGCTCCGGCTCCTCCAGGCGCAGCGCGTCGGCGAAGGCCCGCAGGGCGAACTTGCTGGCCGCGTACGCGCCCCAGTTGGGGTTCGCGCGCTGCCCCGCGCCCGAGTTGACGCAGACGACGTGGCCGCGGGCGGCCCGCAGCGCCGGCAGCAGCAGCCGGGTCAGCTCGGCCACCGCGACGACGTTGAGCTCCATCGTCCGGCGCCAGGCGTCGGCGGGCAGCTCGGCGACGTGGCCGAGCAGGGCGATGCCGGCGCTGTGGACGAGCAGGTCGAGCCGCTGCACGCCCTCGACGTCGGCGGGGCCGACCGCGGTGAGCTCGACGGGCCAGGGCCGCGCGTCGGGCAGCTCGCCGGCCAGCCTGCCGAGGGCCTCGGTGTCGCGGCCGCCGAGCAGGACGTGGTGCGTGGGCGCGAGCGCCCGGGCGACGGCCTCGCCCACGCCCCGGGAGGCGCCGGTGACCAGCGCCGTTGGTCGTTCGGTCATGCGGAGCAGTTTACGACCTTGACAGATGCTCAAATTTGAACACAAACTTGAGCATGTCGACGTCGACCCGCATTCTCATCCTCGGCACGTTGCTCGACGAGCCGATGAACGGTTACCAGGTCCGCAGGCGACTGGAGGTGATGGGCGCAGATTCCTGGGCCAACGTGGCATTCGGCTCGATCTACCACGGCCTGGCCAAGATGGCGGAGGAAGGGCTGCTGGAGATCGTGACGGAGCCGGAGAGCACCGGCGGCCGTTCCAAGGGCGCCAAGGCCGTCTACCGGATCACCGAGGCCGGCCGGACGGAGTTCCACCGGCAACTGCTCGTCTCCTGGCACGAGGTCAAGCCGATCATCGACCCGTTCCAGGTGGCGCTGTCGTTCATGGACCGGCTCAGCAAGGAGGAGCTGCTCGACGGCCTGCACAGCAGGATCCAGCAGCTCCGGGCGAACATCACCATGATCGAGCACATCTTCGGCGCCAAGCAGCGCTACGGCGCGCCCCAGCACGTGGACGAGAACCTCCGCCTCACCTCCGCCATGTACGCCGCCCAGCTCGCCTGGGCCGAGAAGGCGATCCCGCAGGTGGAGGCCGACGAACTACCTTGAGGAACCATCAGATGATCATTGACGCGCACGGCTTACGCAAGACCTTCACCACCCGGGGCCGCCGAGGCGCCACCCGGACCGTCGAGGCCGTCCGCGGCGTCGACCTCGCCGTCGAGACCGGCGAGATCTTCGGCGTCCTCGGCCCCAACGGCGCCGGCAAGACCACCACGATCAGGATGCTCGCCACGCTGATCAGCCCCGACGCCGGCACCGCCACGGTCGCCGGGTTCGACCTGCTCAAGGAGCCCGGCAGGGTGCGCGGCCGGCTCGGCTACGTCAGCCAGGCCGGCGGCGTCGAGGAGACCGCGACGCCGCGCGCCCAGATCACGATGGCCGCGCGCATCCACGGGGTCGCCCGCGCCGCCGAGGCGACGGCCGGGGTGCTGGACCGGTTCGACCTCGCCGAGGTGGCCGACCGGCCAGCCCGCACCCTGTCCGGCGGCCAGAAGCGGCGGGTGGCCATCGCGCTCGGCCTCGTCCACAGCCCGCCGCTGCTCTTCCTCGACGAGCCCACCACCGGCCTCGACCCGCAGAACCGGGCCAACCTCTGGGACCGCATCCGCCAGCTGCGCGAGCGCGGCACGAGCGTCCTGCTCAGCACCCACTACCTGGACGAGGCCGACGCGCTCTGCGACCGGCTCGCCATCGTCGACCACGGTCTGATCGTCGCCCACGGCACCCCGGCCGAGCTGAAGCGCGAGGTGTCGGGCGACGTGGTGACGCTACGGGTGAGCGACCCGGGGCGGGCCGCCGAGGCGCTCAAGCCGTACGCCCGCGAGACCCGCGTGGACGACGACGTCCTGCGCGTGTACGTGGACGACGGCGAGCACGCCCTGCCCGCCATGCTGCGCGACCTGGAGGAGCACGGCCTCGGCCTGGCCTCGATCGCGCTCGACCGGTCCACCCTGGACGACGTCTTCCTGGCCAGGACCGGCCGCTCGCTCCGGGACACGGGAGCCGCCGCGTGATCCGCCACACCCTGCTCTTCCTGGGTTACGAGCTGCGGAACACCTTCCGCAACCCGATCTGGCCGCTGTTCGGCATCGTCCAGCCGGTCGTGTACCTGCTGCTGTTCGGTCCCCTGGTGGCCGGCTCCGCCCGGCGGTCGACGGCCGCCGCGCTGACCTCCTTCACGCCGGGCATGCTGGTGATCACCGCGCTGTTCGGCGCGATCGGCGTCGGCTACGGCATGATCTACGAGCTGCGCAGCGGCGTGCTGGAGCGCATCGCGGTCAGCCCCGCCTGGCGCCCGTCGATCGTGCTCGGCCGCACCCTGCGCGACGGGGTGGTGCTGGTGGCGCAGTGCGTCGCGGTCATCCTCATCGCCCTCGCCATGGGCATGCGGGCTGACCTGCCCGGCCTGGCCGTCATGGTGGTGCTCATCGCCCTGACCGGGCTGTTCGCCTCCGGCATCGGCTACGGCCTGGCGCTGTCGCTGCGCGACGAGAACGGCATGGCCCAGACCATGCAGTTCTTCGCCCTGCCCGTCATGCTGCTGTCGGGGGCGCTGCTGCCGATGACGCTGGCCCCGGAGTGGATGCGGACGGTGGCCCTGTTCAACCCGATGTACCACCCGGTGGTGGCGGGGCGGGCGCTGTTCGCCGGCCACCTCACCGACCCGTCGGTCCCGCTCGCGTTCGGCATCATGCTCGCGCTGTCGGCGCTCACCGTCACCTGGTCCGTACGCTCCCTGCGGGCGATCGCCGGCTGACGGGATCCCTACGGCAGGTCGCCCTGGACGAACGTCCCGGTCTCGTCGGTCATCCGCTCGTACTCCTCCAGCCGCGCCTGGGTGCGCAGCGGCGCCGCGTCGGCCATGGCCTCCACCAGGGCCATGGCCAGGGCCAGCGGCGCCGCGTGGGAGTCGAACACCAGCCGGTCCCCCACGGGGGCGTCCAGCACGATCTCGGCGGGGACACCCGGCTTGTCGGTGATGACCGCCGTCCGCAGGCCCAGCTTGTCCGCGTACTCCAGCGCCTGGACCGCCTCCACGGGGTAGCGGGGCAGCAGTACCGCCACCACCCACTCGGCCCCGGCGCGGCGGGCGGCGTGCAGCCCGTCGGCGAGCTCCGAACCGCCGTGGGTGAGCAGCCGCACGTCGGGATGGATGCGGCGCGCGTAGTAGGCGAACGTGGTGGCGAGCCCCGAGGAGACGCGCAGCCCGAGGACGACCAGCGGCTCGGTCGCGGCCAGCGCCTCCCCCGCCTCCTTCAACGGCATCGACGACAGCCGCTCGCGCAGCAGGGTGAGGTTGCGGATCTCGTTGTCGACGGCGCCGCGCAGCAGGCTGCCCTGCGGCGCCTCGGCGGCGCCGCCCATCACCATCGGCCGCAGCGCCTGCCGCAGCTCCGGGTATCCGGCGAACCCCAGCACCATGGCGAACCGGGTCACGGACGGCTGGCTGACCCCGGCCCGCTCGGCCAGCTCCACGCTGGACAGGAAGATGGCCTCGTCGAGATGCTCGGACAGGTAGTGGGCGATCCTGCGCTGCACGGGCGACAGTCTCCGGCCGCCCAGCAGCAGCTCCATCGCCCCGTGATATCCACCCACCACGCCACCTCTAACACCACGGGTGCCACATCTTCATCCCAGGTCACCGGATCAGCGGTGCCCGGCGCGGGCGCAGAGCCGTCCGCCCGCCACGCGCCGGGACGCCTTCACGACTCCCGCATCGGGACGCGCACCCCCCGGGCCTGCGCCACCTCGGCCGCCTCCTCGTATCCCGCGTCCACGTGCCGCATCACGCCCGTCCCTGGGTCGTTGGTCAGCACGCGGTTGAGCTTCTCCCCCGCCAGGGCCGTGCCGTCCGCGACCGTGACCTGGCCCGCGTGGATCGAGCGCCCGATGCCGACCCCGCCGCCGTGGTGGATCGACACCCAGGCCGCGCCGGAGGCGGTGTTCAGCATGGCGTTCAGCAGCGGCCAGTCGGCGATGGCGTCCGAGCCGTCCGCCATCGCCTCCGTCTCCCGGTACGGCGAGGCGACCGACCCGCTGTCGAGGTGGTCGCGGCCGATGACGACCGGCGCCTGGAGCTCCCCGGAGGCCACCATGTCGTTGAACCGCTCGCCCGCCAGGTGCCGCTCACCGTAGCCGAGCCAGCAGATGCGCGCCGGCAGCCCCTGGAAGGCGACCTTCTCCCCGGCGGCGCGGATCCAGCGCGCCAGCGGCTCGTTGTCGGGGAACAGGTCGAGGATGGCGCGGTCGGTGGCGGCGATGTCGGCCGGGTCGCCGCTCAGCGCCGCCCACCGGAACGGCCCCCTGCCCTCGCAGAACAGCGGCCGGATGTAGGCCGGCACGAAGCCCGGGAAGTCGAAGGCCCGCGCGTAGCCGGCCAGCCGCGCCTCGCCCCGGATGGAGTTGCCGTAGTCGAACACCTCGGCCCCGGCGTCCTTGAAGCCGACCATCGCCTCGACGTGCCGGGCCATCGACTCGCGGGCGCGCCGGGTGAAGGCGGCCGGGTCCTTGTCGCGCTCGGCCGCCATGTCCTCGAAGGCCACGCCGAGCGGCAGGTACATGAGCGGGTCGTGCGCCGAGGTCTGGTCGGTGACGATGTCGATCTCGGCGCCGCGGGCCAGCAGCTCGGGGACGGCCTCGGCGGCGTTGGCGACGACCCCGATGGACAGCGGCCGGCGGGCGTCGCGCGCCTCGTAGGCCAGGCGCAGCGCCTCGTCCAGCGACGACGCCCGCACGTCGAGGTAGCGGTGCTCGATGCGGCGCGACACCGAGCGCGGGTCGCAGTCGAGGCAGATGGCGACGCCGCCGTTGAGGGTGACGGCGAGCGGCTGGGCGCCGCCCATGCCGCCGAGGCCCGCCGTGAGCGTGACCGTCCCGGCCAGCGTCCCGCCGAACCTCTTCTCCGCGACCGCCGCGAACGTCTCGTACGTGCCCTGCAGGATGCCCTGGGTGCCGATGTAGATCCAGGAGCCCGCGGTCATCTGCCCGTACATGGTGAGCCCGGCCGCCTCCAGCCGCCGGAACTCCTCCCAGTTCGCCCAGTCGGGCACCAGGTTGGAGTTGGCGATGAGGACCCGCGGCGCCCACTCGTGCGTGCGGAACACCCCGACCGGCCGGCCGGACTGGACGAGCAGCGTCTCGTCGCCCTCCAGCGTCGTCAGCGTCCTGACCAGCGCGTCGAACGAGGGCCAGTCGCGCGCCGCCCGGCCGGAGCCGCCGTAGACGACCAGCTGCTCGGGGTGCTCGGCCACCTCCGGGTCCAGGTTGTTCTGGAGCATCCGGAGGGCGGCCTCCTGCGGCCACCCCTTCGCGGTGAGCGTGGTGCCTCGCGGCGCGCGCACGGTCCGGGTCATACGACCTCCTGAATGAAGGCATTCATACATGTCTCTGGCAGGGTACAACGGGCCGCGTCCAGCGGCCCGTTGCAGGTAGCGGAGTCTGCACCCACAAGGGGTCAGCTCACCAGGAACTGGGTGGCGGCCAGCTCCCGGTAGAGGTCGTCGTGGCCGACCAGCTCCTCGTGGGTGCCGGACGCCCGTACGCCGCCGCCCTCCATGACGATGATGCGGCCCGCGTTGGTCACGGTCGAGAGCCGGTGCGCGATGACGAGCACGGTCGTCTCGGTGGCGACCTCGGCGATGACCTCGCGCAGCCGCAGCTCGTTGACCGCGTCGAGCTGCGAGGTGGCCTCGTCCAGCAGGAGCAGTCGCGGCCTGCGCAGCAGCGCCCGCGCGATCGCGACCCGCTGGCGCTCGCCGCCGGACAGCAGCACTCCGCGGTGGCCGACGGGCGTCTCCAGCCCCTCGGGCAGCCGGGCCACGAGGTCGTCGAGGCGGGTGCGGGCGATCGCGCTCCACAGCTCGTCCTCGGCGGCGCCGGGGGCGGCGAACAGCAGGTTCTCCCGCAGGGTGCCGGCGAGCACGGGCGCGTCCTGCTCGACATAGCCGAACGCGGCGCGCAGCTCGCCGAGCGGCCAGTCGCGGATGTCCCGCCCGCCGACGAGGATGGTCCCGGCCTGATGGTCGTAGAAGCGTTCGAGCAGGGCAAACACCGTGGACTTGCCGGCCCCCGATGGCCCGACGAGCGCGGTCAGGCCGCCGGCCGGTACCTCGAAGGTCACGCCGTCGTGGACGGCCGGCCGGTCCTCGCCGTACCGGAACGCCACGTCCTCGAACCGCACCCCGACAGGCTCCGCCGCCGCCGCGGTGGCCGCGGGGGGAGCCGGCACGGCGACCGGCTCGGCGGGCAGGTTCTCGATCTCCTTGATGCGCTTCATCGCGGCCAGGCCCTGCTGGAGCTGGACGGCCCCCTCGACGAGCTGCCCGATGGGCGCCACCAGGTAGAACAGGTACAGCAGGAACGCGATCAGCGAGGAGATCTCCAGCGTCCCGGACGCGACCCGGGCGCCGCCCACCGCGAGCACGCTGAGGAACGCGAGTTGCACGGCCATCCACGTGGCCACCCCGGCCAGCGAGGTCCACCCGGCCACCTGAAGCCCTCGGTCGCGAGCGCGCTCGGCGGCGTCACCGACGACCGCGATCTCGCGCTCCTCCGCCCCGCTCGCCTTGACCGTCCGGTACGCCTGGAGCGCCCGGTCGAGCACGGCGCCCATGTCGCCCACGGCGGCCTGCGCCTCCTGCTGGGCCCGCCGGATCTTCGGCATGATCAGGCCCGTCATGCCGCCGACCACGACGATGACGAGCAACGTGACGAGCAGCAGCACCCCGTCCATGGCGGCCATCATGATCACGGCTCCGACGAGCATGAAGACCGAGCCGATGGAGTTCACGATGCCGTTGGTCAGGACGGAGCGCAGGAGCGTCGTGTCGCCGGTCACCCGCGACAGCAGGTCGCCGGGCTTGAGCCGGTCCACGTCGGCCACCCGGAGGCGGAGCATCCGGTCGACGAGCCCGCGCCGGGCGTCGAGCACGATGCCCTCGCCGGTGCGCTCCATGAGGTAGTTGCCCCCGGCCGACACCACGGCGCCAACCACGACGGCCACGGTCAGCCCGATGAGCGGGCCGGCGATCGACCCGCCACTCCCGAAGGCGTCCACCACGTACTTGGCCAGCAACGGCATGGCCAGTCCCGCCACCGAGCCGACCAGGCCGACTAACGCGCCGATGACAAGGATCTTCCGGTGCGGGCGCACGTAGGCGAGCAGGTCCTTGATCACTACGCCTCCTTTCACGACACATCTCGATTCATCCTGAAGCGCCCAACGAACAGCCGCGGGCGTTCCGCACCCGTCAACCTAAATTGACGACCAAAGTATGTCAACTTTGATTGACGCCTCCTTCCTGAGGAGGAGACCGTCGCCGGACTCCGAACGCGCCAAGGACCTGGCGTGCCGGCGGCGCCTTCCCTATAGTCATGTCCGTGACTAGTCATCGACATGACCATCTGAGATAGCCGATGGCATTGCGACACGCCGTCCTGGCGGCGCTGCTCGACGGGGAGTACAGCGGCTACCAGCTCGCCAAGATCTTCGACGTGGGCGTCGCCAACTTCTGGTACGCCGCCCCCCAGCAGCTCTACGGCGAGCTGACCAGGCTGGAGGCCGACGGCCTGGTCAGCGGGCGCGAGGTCGTGCAGCGGGGCCGCCCGAACAAGAGGGTCTTCACGGTCACCGAGGCCGGGATCGGCGAGCTGGCCGCCTTCGCCGCCGCGCCCGGCAAGCCGCTGCTGATCCGCTACGACCTGACCGTCAAGGTCCACGCCGTGGACCGGCTCGACGCGGCCCCCGTGATCGCCCAGCTCCGCGAGCGGGCGGAGGAGGCCGCGGCCAAGCTGGAGCTGTTCGAGCAGACGCTGCGCCATCTGCGGGGCGACACGGCCGAGGAGGAGTTCCTGCGCCACGGCGACCGCGTCGGCCCGTACCTTTCGTGCCTGGCGGGCTGCCGGCTGGAGCGTGAGGTGCGCGACTGGTGCGTGTCCGCCGCCCGCGTCCTCACCGAGCGCGCCTCCACCACCGAGCACGCCTCCACCGCCCACTGAGAGCACCCCCGGACGAACACCCCCGGACGGCCACCCCCGCCACCATCCAGGCCGCCACCCCACCGACCACCGTCCAGGCCGCCATCCCACCCCCGCGCCCCCGCCGGCGACCCCCCGCAGGGCCATGAGCCGAGAGGACTCCGCGATGAGCACCGACAGGAAACCCCGATGAGTTATGCGCGTTACGTCGCCCTGGGCGACAGCCAGACCGAGGGCCTGGGCGACGGCGACGACGCCGGCGGCCTGCGCGGCTGGGCCGACCGGCTAGCCGAGGACCTCGCCCGCGAGGAGCCCGGCCTGCTGTACGCGAACCTGGCCGTGCGCGGCCGGTTGGCCGCCCAGATCCGTGACGAGCAGCTCGCCCCCGCCCTGGCGCTCCGGCCCGACCTGGCGACCGTCATGGCGGGCATGAACGACCTGATCCGGCCCCGGTTCGACGCCACCGCCGTGGCGGGCGCGCTGGAGGACATGTTCGCCGCGCTCACCGGCGCGGGCGCGACCGTCGTCACCGTCACCTTCCCGGACTTCGGCAGGCTCGTGCCGCTGGCCCGCCCGCTGCTGCCCCGGGTGGTCGACCTGAACGCCCGGATCGTGGCCGCCGCCGCGCGCCACGGCGTCCTGGTGGTGGACTCGTTCGCGCACACGGCGATCACCGACGCGCGGCTGTGGGGCAGCGACCGGCTGCACGCCAATCCGCTCGGCCACGCGCGCATCGCCGCCGCGATGGCGCACGCGCTGGGGCTGCCCGGCAGCGACGACTCGTGGACGGTTCCTCTGCCCGCGCTCCCGCGGCCCGCGCCGTGGCGGGCGGCGGGCGCCGAGCTGCGCTGGGTGACGGGGTTCGCGGCGCCCTGGATCCACCGGCGCCTGCGCGGCCGCTCCTCCGGCGACGGCCGCACGGCCAAGCGCCCCGCGCTCCTGCCGGTCATCCACACCGAACAGCCGCACACCCGGCCTCCGGCGCATCAGCCGGAGACCGGGTGATCCTCCCGTGACCCGGGCAGCGGCGGGCGTACCCGCTCGGTCGGTGCGGGACCTCCTCCCCCGGGATCGGGGGAGGAGGTCCGAGGTCAGGGCAGCCGCCGCCCGCGCCGGGTGGACGGCAGGTCGTGACGGCCCGACAAAAACTCCTGGAAGGCGATCTTGGCGGTGATCGCCGGGCGCCGCCACCGCTCCTCCCGGTGGACCGCCTTGGCCATCTTGCGCGGCGAGCGCCCCGCGAAGAACCAGTGCGCCCACGGCGACCCCGGTCGCGCCAGCCGCACGGCTCCGACCACCAGCAGCACCGGGACGAACAGCCCCACGAGCCCGGTCCAGATCTTGCCCTTGAGCAGCGTGACGACGGCCAGCGCCAGATTGGCCACGATGAGCAGCGCCGGGTTGACCGGCGTACCGTAGTCCCAGGTCAGCGGCCGGAGCCCGGTGAGCAGCAGCCCCGCGACCGCGACCGCGACGAACACCGCGTCCACCGACGTGCGGCCCTCCTCCTCCCAGTACACGTCGTGCAGATGGAGGATGAGCGCGAACTCGTCGAGCACGAGCGCCGAGCCGATCCCGAAGATCGACGCCGCGGCGGCGTAGCCGACCTGCGACGCCGAGGAGACGATCAGCCCGCTGACCCCGCCCACGAGCATCAGCACCACGCCGAAGACCACGTGGTGGATGTGCATCTCCCCGACGTTGACGTCGCGGAACCAGCCGACCTTCGCCCTGATCAGGCGCACGTTGATGCGGGTGGCGATGAACGAGACGATGAGCGCGACGAAGTAACAGAACAGCGGCAGCCGTCCCGTCGCGATGATGCTCTGCTGGAACCAGTTCCCCATGACCTTCGTCCTCGATGCTACGGGTCTGCCGCCTTGGGCGGGCTTGTACCCCATCGGGCACCCCGGAAGGGCATCGGGCACCGGCGTCAGGAGAGGAACGCGCGCAATAGCGCGGCGGTGCCCTCCAGGTGCTCGGCGACGGCTCGGCGGGCCGCCTCGGGATCGCCCGCGAGGATGGCGGCGACGATCGCCTGGTGCTGGCTCGCGGAGTGCTGCAGGTTGACCTGGAGCATCGGGATGGCGTTGAGCAGGTCGCCGACCCGCAGGCGGGCGTCCGCGCAGGTGGCGGCGAGCAGCGCCGAGCCGGTGAGCTCGGCGATGGACAGGTGGAAGGCGGTGTCGAGGCGGCGGTAGTCCTCGGCGCGGGCCTCGTCGAGGTCGGCCAGCCGGCGGCGCAGCACCGCCCGCCGCTCGTCGGTGAGCTCGCTCGCGGCGAGCACGGCCGCGGCGCCGCACTCCACCGCCATCCGGAACGTCAGCGCGTCGGTCAGGTCGGCGGTGCCCATGTCGGCCACGACGCGGCGCAGGTCGCCCGTGCCGGGCTCGGGCGGGACGTAGGTGACGAACGCGCCGCCGTAGCGGCCCCGCCGTACGTCGAGATAGCCGGCTTCCTGGAGCGCGCGGATGGCCTCGCGCAGCGTCACCCTGCTGATGCCGAGCCGGACGGCCAGCTCCCGCTCGGGCGGAAGCTTGGCGCCCGGCGGGACCACGCCGAGCTTGATCGCCTGGAGCAGCCGTTCCACGGTCTCCTCGAAGGCGTTGCCCGCCCGTACCGGGCGGAGCACCGTCATCAAACGCGCAGACTCGTCCAACGTGTCCTCGGGTCTTGACAATTCATCGCATCATGCACATCAATGGTCTGACACTAGCCCAATCAACGGGAATGCGCGGCGGCCGGACGGGAGTGAGCACGTGAGCGAGCCGAACACGCCCGGCAGGCCCAGTGGCAGACCCGGTTACACGCCGGGCCTCCTCGGAGTGCGGGAGCTGCGCGAGGAGGTGGCGGCCGGGCGGATCGACACCGTGCTGCTGGCGATCGCCGACATGCAGGGCCGCCTGCAGGGCAAGCGGCTGTCCGCGCGCTTCTTCCTGGAAGAGGTCCTGAACCACGGCTCCGAGGGCTGCAACTACCTGCTGGCCGTGGACGTCGACATGAACACGGTCTCCGGGTACGCCATGTCGTCCTGGGAGCGCGGCTACGGCGACTTCGTCATGCGGCCCGACCTGTCCACGCTGCGCCGCGTCCCGTGGCAGGAGGGCACGGCCATGCTCATGGCCGACCTGGTGTGGGAGGACGGCGCGGACGTGACCGCCTCGCCCCGGCAGATCCTGCGCCGCCAGCTCGCCCGCCTGGCCGAGCGCGGCCTGGCCGCCTACGTCGGCACCGAGCTGGAGTTCGTCGTCTACGACGACACCTACGAGGACGCCTGGAGGCGCGGCTACCGCGACCTGACGCCCGCGAACCTCTACAACGTCGACTACTCCCTGCTCGGCACCGCCCGCGTGGAGCCCCTGCTGCGCCGGATCCGGCGCGAGATGGAGGGCGCCGGCCTGTACGTCGAGTCGGCCAAGGGCGAGTGCAACCTGGGCCAGCACGAGATCGCCTTCCGCTACGCCGAGGCGCTGCGCACCTGCGACAACCACGCGATCTACAAGAACGGCGCCAAGGAGATCGCCGCCCAGGAGGGCCGCTCGATCACCTTCATGGCCAAGCCCAACCAGCGGGAGGGCAACTCCTGCCACGTCCACATCTCCGTGCGAAGCCTCGACGGGGAGCCGGTCATGGCGGGCGACGGGCCGTACGGGATGTCGCAGCTCGGCGCCCGCTTCGTCGCCGGGCAGCTCGCCTGCCTGCGGGAGCTCACGCTGCTGTTCGCGCCCAACATCAACTCGTACAAGAGGTACGTGCCGGGCAGCTTCGCGCCGACCGCGGTCAAGTGGGGCCTGGACAACCGCACCTGCGCCCTGCGCCTGGTGGGCCACGGGGAGTCGCTGCGCGTGGAGAACCGGGTTCCCGGCGGCGACGTGAACCCGTACCTCGCCGTGTCGGCGCTGGTCGCCGCCGGGCTGTACGGCATCGAGAACGAGCTGCCGCTGGAGGAGCCGTTCGAGGGCAACGCCTACGCCTCGGACGCCGAGACCGTGCCCCACACGCTGCGCGACGCGCTGGCGCTGTTCGAGCGCTCGAAGCCGGCCCGCGAGGCGTTCGGCGAGGACGTGGTGGCGCACTACGCGAACGGCGCCAGAGTGGAGCTGGCCGCCTTCGACGCGGCGGTGACGGACTGGGAGCTGTTCCGCGGCTTCGAACGGATGTGACGGACTGTGACGGACACGATATGAAGATCATCAATCCGGCGACCGAGGACGTCGTCGCCGAGGTCGAACTGGCCGACGCGGCCGAGGTGGACCGGGCTGTGGAGCGTGCCAGGCGCGCCTACGCGTCCTGGCGGGAGGTGGCGCCCGGTGACCGGGCGCGGCTGCTGCGCCGCTTCGCCGACCTGGTGGACCGGCACGGCGAGGAGCTGGCCCGGCTGGAGACGGCCAACGCCGGCCACCCCATCGGCAACTCCCGCTGGGAGGCGGGCGCGGTCCGCGACGTCCTCCACTTCTACGCGGGCGCGCCCGAACGCAACCACGGCAAGCAGATCCCGGTGCCCGGGGGCGTGGACGTCACGTTCCAGGAGCCGCTGGGCGTCGTGGGCGTCATCGTGCCCTGGAACTTCCCGATGCTGATCACGAGCTGGGGCGTCGCCCCGGCGCTCGCGGCGGGCAACACGGTGATCGTCAAGCCCGCCGAGTGGACCCCGCTGACCGCGCTGCGGCTGGCCGAGCTGGCCCTGACGGCGGGCCTCCCCGAGGGGGTGCTCCAGGTCCTGCCCGGGGCAGGGGAGGTCGCGGGAGCCCGGCTGGTCGAGCACCCGGACGTGGCCAAGATCGTGTTCACCGGCTCGACCGAGGTGGGCAAGGAGATCGCCGCCAAGGCCGCGGCCCACGTGAAGCGCATCACCCTGGAGCTCGGCGGCAAGTCGGCCAACATCGTCTTCGCCGACGCCGACCTCGACAAGGCCGCCCGGGCCGCCCCCTACGCGGTCTTCGACAACTCCGGCCAGGACTGCTGCGCCCGTTCCCGGCTGCTCGTCCAGGCCGAGGTCTACGACGAGTTCCTCGAACGCCTCGCGCCGGCCGTGCTCGGCGTCAAGGTGGGCGACCCGCTCGACGAGAGCACCGAGATGGGGCCGCTGGTCAGCGCCGAGCACCTCGAACGCGTGCGCGGCTTCGTGGACGGCGAGCCGCACCTGCGGGGCACGTGCCCGCAGGGCAAGGGCTACTGGTTCCCGGCGACGGTGCTGACCTCGAAGGTCACCGACCGCGCCTTCACCGAGGAGATCTTCGGCCCGGTCGTGTCGGTCGTCCCGTTCGCCGACGAGGCGGAGGCCGTCCGGATCGCCAACGACACCCGCTACGGCCTGAGCGGGTCCATCTGGACCCGCGACGTCGGCCGGGCGCTGCGCGTGGCCCGCGCGGTCGAGGCCGGCGCCCTGTCGGTCAACTCCAACTCGTCGGTGCGCTACTGGACGCCGTTCGGCGGCTTCAAGCAGTCCGGCCTCGGCCGCGAACTCGGCCCCGACGCCCTGTCCGCGTTCACCGAGACCAAGAACGTCTTCATTTCATCGGAGTGAACCCGACGCAGTGAGCGGAGTGGAGGCCCGACGAAGGAGGGACTCCGCGAAGCGAATGAGGAGCGGTGAGCGACCAATCAAGCAGGGAGTGACATCTATGCAGCGTTTGCAGGACCGGGTCGCCGTCGTCACCGGCGCGGGCAGCGGCATCGGACTGGCCACGGCGCGCCGGTTCGCCCAGGAGGGCGCGCGGGTCGTGTGCGTGGACGTCGACGAGGAGGCGGGCACCAAGGCCGCGGCCGAGGTCGGCGGGTTGTTCGTGCGGGCGGACGTGACGAGCGAGGACGACGTCGCGCGGATGTACCGGACGGCGTTCGAGACGTACGGCAGCGTGGACGTGGCGTTCAACAACGCCGGCATCTCGCCGCCCGACGACGACTCGATCCTGGAGACCGGGCTCGACGCCTGGCGGCGTGTGCAGGAGGTGAACCTGACGAGCGTGTACCTGTGCTGCAAGCACGTCATCCCGTACATGCGGCGGCAGGGCAAGGGCTCGATCATCAACACGGCGTCGTTCGTGGCGGTCATGGGGTCGGCCACCTCGCAGATCTCCTACACGGCCTCCAAGGGCGGCGTGCTGGCCATGTCGCGGGAGCTCGGCGTGCAGTTCGCCCGCGAGGGCATCCGGGTCAACGCCCTGTGCCCCGGGCCGGTCAACACGCCGCTGCTCCAGGAGCTGTTCGCCAAGGACCCGGAGCGGGCGCAGCGCAGGCTCGTGCACGTGCCGGTGGGCCGGTTCGCCGAGGCGTCGGAGATCGCCGCCGCGGTGGCGTTCCTGGCCAGCGACGACGCGTCGTTCGTCACGGCGTCGGAGTTCCTCGTCGACGGGGGCATCTCCGGCGCGTACGTGACGCCGCTGTAGGGGGGCTGATCGTGTCCCGTCCGGTCATCGGCATCACGACGTACGTGGAGCCCGCGCGCTACACCGTCTGGGAGCTGGACACCGCGCTCCTGCCGTTCATGTACGTGGAGCAGGTGGTGCGGGCCGGCGGGCAGCCCGTGCTGCTGCCGCCGGCCGGCGAGCCCGGCCCGGTGGCGGCGCGGCTGGACGGGCTCGTCCTGGCCGGCGGGGGCGACATCGACCCCGCCCGCTACGGCGAGGAGCCGCACGAGCGCACCGGCTACGTGCGCAATTTCCGCGACGACGCGGAGTTCGCGGTGCTGACGGCGGCGCTGGAGCGGGGGCTGCCCTACCTGGGCGTCTGCCGCGGCCTGCAGGTGCTGAACGTGGCGCTCGGCGGCAGCCTCCACCAGCACCTGCCGGACGTGGTCGGCCACGCCGGGCACTCCCCCGGGCCGGGCGTGTTCGGCCACCTGCCGGTACGGCCGGCGCCGGGCTCGCGGCTGGCCAAGGCGCTCGGCGCCGAGCCGGTGGAGGTGCCGCACTACCACCACCAGGCCGTGAACCGTCTCGGGCGGGGGCTGACCGTGACGGCCACGGCCGGCGACGGCACGGTGGAGGCGGTGGAGCTGGACGGGCACCCGTTCGCCCTGGCCGTCCAGTGGCATCCGGAGGCGGCGGCCGACTGCGCGCTGTTCGAGGCCCTGGTGGCCGCCTGCTGAGACGGACCCGGCGATCCCGAGGGGGCACACGCGACAACAGCCCCGTCACGGCACTAGGCTTGCGGGCATCACCGGCGAACCCGTGCGGGAGAGCGCCCTGACAGCCATCCAGGGTCCCTGAAGGAGCAAGCCCTCCCCGCGAACCTCTCAAGGCAAAGGACCGCACGGACGAGGTGACCTCTGGAAAGCAGGCCCCCGGGCCTCGCCGAAGGTGAAAGTCCGGCAAAGCCCGGGCGAAGCTCTCAGGCAACCATGACAGAGGGGGAGGATCCTGGCATCCGACCCTGCCCTGAGGTGCGAAATGTCCCGACCCACACCGTTGCGAGACGTTCACGAGAGTCTCGGCGCCACGCTCACCGACTTCGCCGGCTGGCTGATGCCGCTGCGCTACGGCAGCGAGTCCGCCGAGCACAACGCCGTCCGCGGCGCGGCCGGGCTGTTCGACCTCTCGCACATGGGCGAGATCTTCGTCACCGGGCCGCAGGCGGGCGAGGCGCTCGACTACGCCCTGGTCGGCCACCTGTCGGCCCTCGTGCCCGGCCGCGCCCGCTACACCATGATCGTCAATGAGCGGGGCGGGGTGCTCGACGACCTCATCGTCTACCGGCTGGGCGACGAGGAGTTCATGGTCGTGGCCAACGCCTCCAACTACGAGAAGGTCGCCGCCGAGCTGGGCGGGCGCGCCAAGTCGTACGACGCGGTGGTCGAGGACCGCTCCGAGCAGTACGCGCTGATCGCCGTGCAGGGGCCGCACGCCCAGGAGATCCTCGCCACCCTCACCGACGCCGACCTGCCCGGCCTCAAGTACTACGCGGGGCTGCCCGGCGTGGTCGACGGGCGGCAGGCGCTGATCGCGCGCACCGGCTACACCGGCGAGGACGGGTTCGAGCTGTTCGTGGCCAACGAGGACGCCGTGCCGCTCTGGCACGCCCTCACGCGGGCCGGCGAGCCGTACGGGCTGCGCCCCGCGGGCCTGTCCAGCCGCGACACGCTGCGCCTGGAGGCCGGCATGCCGCTGTACGGCAACGAGCTGAACGCCGAGCTGACCCCGTTCGACGCGGGGCTGGGCAGAGTGGTGAAATTCGACAAGCCGGGCGACTTCGTCGGCAGGTCGGCGCTGGAGGCGGTCAAGGACACGCCGCCGCGGCGCCGGCTCGTCGGTCTCGTCGCCCGGGGCCGCCGGGTGCCCCGCCACGGGTTCCCGGTCACCAAGGACGGTGCCGTCGTCGGCGAGGTCACCAGCGGTGCCCCCTCCCAGACCCTGGGCAGGCCCATCGCGATGGCCTACGTCGACACCGGGGCGGACGAAGGTCTGGCCGTGGACATCCGGGGCAGCCATGAGGCCATGGACCTCGTGGAGCTGCCCTTCTACAGGAGGAACAAGTGAGCAACATCCCTGACGAGCTGAGCTACACCAAGGAGCACGAGTGGGTGGCCGGCCTTGACGAGGCCATCACGGTGACCGTCGGCGTCACGGCGTACGCCGCCGAGGCCCTTGGCGACGTGGTGTACGTCCAGCTCCCCGACGTGGGCGCGACGGTCGCGCCCGGTGACTCCGTCGGCGAGGTGGAGTCGACCAAGTCGGTGAGCGAGATCTACGCCCCCGTCGGCGGCGAGGTCGTCGAGGTCAACCAGACCGTGGTGGACGACCCCTCGCTGGTCAACAGCGACCCGTACGGCGAGGGCTGGATGTTCCGCGTGCGCGTCGAGGGCGACCCCGAGGACCTGCTCTCGGCCGAGGAGTACACGGCCCTCACCTCGGGCGAGTCCTGACCCATCCGCCGGGGCCCACCGGGCCCCGGCCCTGCTGAAGGGCGCACATCAATGGCGATCAGCGTCTTCGACCTCTTCAAGATCGGCATCGGCCCGTCGAGCTCCCACACCGGCGGCCCGATGGCCGCTGCGCACAAGTTCGCGCGCGGCCTGGACGAGGACGGCCTGCTCGACCAGGTGGACCGCGTCGAGGCCATCTTGTACGGCTCGCTCGGCCTGACCGGCAAGGGCCACGGCAGCGACAAGGCGGTCCTGCTCGGCCTGTCGGGCGAGAAGCCGGAGCTGGTCGACGTGGACACGGTCGACGAGCGCCTGGCCGCGATGCGCGCCTCCGGCACGGTCAAGCTCTACGGCACGCGCGAGATCCCGTTCGTCGTGGGCGAGGACCTCGTCTTCGAGCGGAAGATCTCGCTGCCGGGCCACCCCAACGGCATGCGCTTCACCGCCCGCGCCGATGACGGCTCGGTGCTGCGCGAGAAGGTCTACTACTCCGTCGGCGGCGGCTTCGTGGTGGACGAGACCGCGACGGGAGCCGACCGGATCAAGCCCGACGACACCATCCTGCCGTACCCGTTCACCACCGGCGAGGAGCTGCTCAAGCACTGCTCGGCCTCGGGCCTGTCGATCTCGGCGCTGATGCTGGAGAACGAGAAGGCGTTCGGCCGCTCCGAGGAGGAGATCCGCTCCGCCATCCTGAACCTGTGGCGCGTCATGGCCGAGTGCGTGCGGCGGGGCATCGCCAAGGAGGGCGTCCTGCCCGGCGGCCTGAAGGTCAAGCGCCGGGCCAACCAGCTCCACCGCCGCCTCCAGGCGGAGGCGTCCGGCGACGACCCGCTGCGGGCGATGGACTGGGTGTCGCTGTTCGCCCTGGCCGTCAACGAGGAGAACGCCGCGGGCGGCCGCGTCGTCACCGCTCCCACCAACGGCGCCGCCGGCATCATCCCGGCCGTGCTGACCTACTACTCCAAGTTCGTCCCGAGCGCCGACGACGAGGGCGTGATCCGCTTCTTGCTCACGGCCGCGGCGATCGGCGTGCTGTTCAAGGAGAACGCCTCCATCTCGGGGGCCGAGGTCGGCTGCCAGGGCGAGGTCGGCTCGGCCTGCTCCATGGCCGCGGCCGGGCTGACCGAGGTGCTCGGCGGCACCCCCGAGCAGGTCGAGAACGCGGCCGAGATCGGCATCGAGCACAATCTCGGGCTGACCTGCGACCCGATCGGCGGACTGGTGCAGATCCCGTGCATCGAGCGCAACGCGGTCGCCTCCATCAAGGCGATCGCCGCGGCCCGCATCGCGCTGCGCGGCGACGGCCGCCACTTCGTCGCGCTGGACAAGGCGATCAAGACGATGCGGCAGACCGGGGCCGACATGCTGGACAAGTACAAGGAGACCTCGCGCGGCGGCCTGGCCGTCAACGTCATCGAGTGCTGAGGCCGCCGGCGGGCTCAGCGGCGGACGTGGAGGCGGACGACCGTGCCGGTGTCGTCGTCGCGGACCTCGCGGCGGATGCGGCCCACGATCTCCTTGTCCAGCTTGCCGACCATCGCGCCCACGTCCGCCGACGGTGCGCAGGTGACGGCGATGCGCAGGTGGTCGCCGTCACCCACGACGCGCACCCCCGTACGGCTCAGCCCGTCCACGTCCTTGAGCCCCACGCACAGCATGGCCGTGCCCGTGCCGGAGCGCACCCCGCGGCGGCCCCATCCCAGGCAGAGCAGCAGCCACCGGAGTGAGACCAGGCCGAGCAGCATCAGCCCGAGGGCCGCGGCCCACAGCGTCCACGACTGGGCGGCGACGATCTGCGCCGTCTGCTCGGGCAGCACCTTGGCCCGCGGCGACAGGCCACTGAGCCTGTCATCGGCGCGCAGCCACGCGTACACGCCCAGGAGCACCAGCACCGCGCCCACGACGGCCAGCCCGACCCGGTTGCCGGCGTACTGTCTCACCCTTGCCCCTCTCGGCTCACCAGCGTCTTCCTCGGCTCATCACTTCGCTCGCCATCGCCCCTTGTGATTCACCAGCGCCTCCTTCTGCGCAGCCGGACCACGACCTCTCCCGTGCCGAGCGTGCCGACGCCCGCCAGCCGGTCGCCCACGGCCGCGCCCACCTGGCGGAGCATGGCGCCCGTGCTCTCCGCGCCGGTCGTCACTGTGACCTCGATGGTGCGCCGGCGCAGCCGTACACGTGCCCGTGACACGCCCTCGACCTCCTGCGCCACGGCGCGCAGCGTGCGGCGCAGACCGACGCGCGTGATGCCGATGACGATGTTCGGGTCGGACGTCTCGACCGGCACCAGGTGGCAGCGGCCCGGGACGACGGCGAGCAGCAGCAGGGCGGCGCCCGCGCCGGCGATCCAGAGCGCGCCCGTGCGCAACTCGGCCCAGGCGTGCCGGCCCGCCAGGTCGATCAGGCGCTCCAGCGGCAGCAGGCCGAGTGGCTTGCCCACCAGCGCCGTCACGATCTCGGCGGCCGACAGGCCGAGGCAGACGGTGAGCGCCAGCGCGACCACCGCCCCGGCGGGGGTGCGCGCCGGTTTCAGCGCACGGGTGGAGCGGAGGAGGGGGCTCTCCTGCGCCGGCAGGAGGGCTCCGGGCAGAAGCTGCTGGAGCGTGCTCATCACACCGACCACAGGTACACGGGCCGGGCATCGGATGGATCATGCCCTCGCCGCCGGTTTGCCCGATCATTACAAGGGTGTCCGGGCAACATGAACTTCACTCATGTTCAATTGCCCGATATGCGGTTACGCTGCTGGTATGGACGCCCGCCCGCGTTACGACCGCGCCACCGCGACGCTGGACCCGCCGTTCGCCGTCCTCGACCTCGACGCCCTGCGGGCCAACGCCGCCGACCTCGTACGGCGCGCGGGCGGCAAGCCGATCCGCGTCGCGACCAAGTCGATCCGCTGCCGTCCCGTGCTCGAACGCATCATGGCCATGGACGGCTTCCGCGGGCTGATGGCCTTCACGCTGCCGGAGGCGCTGTGGCTGGCGCGCTGCGGGTTCGCCGACATCCTGGTGGCCTACCCTACGGCGGACCGGGCGGCGCTGGCGACCCTGGCCGGTGATCCGCGCCTGGCGCGGGAGATCACGGTGACCGTGGACTCGGCCGAGCACCTGGACTACGTGGACGACGCGGTGGCGGCCATCCACCCCCGCCCCGAGATCCGGATATGTCTCGACATCGACGCTGGATATGTCGCCCTCGGTGGGAAATTTCGGGCGGGAGCGCTGCGCTCCTCGATCCGCGAGCCCGAGGAGGCCGCCGACCTGGCCGCCGAGATCGCCAAACGGCCCGGGTTCCGGCTGTCCGGCCTCATGGCGTACGAGGCGCAGATCGCCGGGGTGGGCGACGACCCGCCCGGCAATCCCGCGATGGCCCGCGCGATCCGCGTCATGCAGCGACGCTCGGCCCGCGAGCTCATCCTGCGCCGCGGCCGCGTCGTCAACGCCGTCAGCCGGCTATGCGACCTCGACTTCGTCAACGGCGGCGGCACCGGCTCCATCGAGCGCACGGTCCGCGAGAAGGCCGTCACCGAGGTCGCGGCCGGCTCCGGGTTCTTCCACCCGCGCCTGTTCGACTTCTACCGGGCCTTCACCGGCCGTCCCGCGGCGCTCTTCGCGCTGCCGGTGGTCCGCCGGCCGGCCCCGGACACGATCACGGTCCTCGGCGGCGGTTACCTGGCCTCCGGGCCGCCCGGCCCCAGCCGCCTCCCCCAGCCGTACCTGCCGCCGGGCCTGCGCTACGCGCCCGACGAGGGCGCCGGGGAGGTGCAGACCCCGCTGCTCGGCGAGGCCGCGGAGGACCTGCGGGTGGGCGATCGCGTCTGGTTCCGCCACGCCAAGGCGGGCGAGCTGTGCGAACGCTTCGCGGAGCTCCACCTCATCGACGGCGACGAGGTCGTCGGCACGGCCCCGACGTACCGGGGCGAGGGCAAGACCTTCCTCTGACCCTCTCGGCCCTCGGACGCTCTGGGCCTTCCTGACCCTCTCGGCCTTATGCCCTCTGGATCCTCTTGGCCGTCTTGACCCGTTGGACCCCTTAACCCCCTGGTCGTCTTGGCCGTCCTGGCCCGATCCCGCCGGGCATCCCGGGGGCGGTGGCCGGGCGGTCCGGAGGCGGTGGCCAGGCGGGCCGGGGGCGGTGGCCGGGCGGCCCGGGGGCGGCGGTCCCGCCCCCGGGCGACGCCCAGGTCTCAGCGGCGGCGGCGCCGCCCCCGCGCGATCGCGGCGCCCAGCACCAGCACGGCCCCCACCCCGATCAGCACGGGCCCCAGCTCGGGCGGCTCGTCGTCCCACAGCCGCTCGGAGTCCTCGCCCGGCGCCGGCCGTTGCGTCACTCCCAGCGCGTCGCCCACGGACGCGACGAACAGCCCGGCCCGCGCCTTCACATCGGCGACCGTGCGCTCCTTCACCCGCTTGGGGCTCACGCGGTCGGCGATGGCGTCGACCGTCTGCGCCAACTCCGCGCGGGTCCGCGCGATCCGCCGCTCCAGCTCGTCGGGATCGGTGTCTGCCATGGCTCTCCTCTCGACCACGCTCCGGTCGGCCGGCTCATGTCGGCGCCCACTTCGTGGGTCACGGACGAGCACTCCGGCTCCGGTCGTGATCAGTCTGTCAGGTCGGCACCCCGCGCGGCACGGCGGGCGGCCCGGCGTACCGGCCCGGTAGGTTTTGCTGGACGAACTCAGGAGGGCCCATGACCGAAACCAAGCTCGCGCCCGGCGACGCCGCGCCCGAGTTCACGCTACCCGCGGCGGGCGGAAACACCGTCTCCCTGGGCGATTTCCGCGGCAAGCGCGTGATCCTCTACTTCTACCCGGCCGCCATGACGCCGGGCTGCACCAAGCAGGCGTGCGACTTCCGCGACAACCTCGCGCAGCTCACCGGGGAGGGGTTCGCCGTCCTCGGCGTGTCCAAGGACAAGCCCGGCAAGCTGGACAAGTTCGTCGAGCGCGACGCGCTGACGTTCCCGCTGCTGTCCGACCCGGAGCTGGACGTCCACAAGGCGTACGGCGCGTACGGCACCAAGAAGCTGTACGGCAAGGAGGTCGTCGGCGTCATCCGCTCCACCTTCGTCATCGACGCGGACGGCAAGATCGAGCAGGCGCTCTACAACGTGAAGGCGACGGGCCACGTCGCGTCCCTGAAGAAGAAGCTCGGCCTCGCCTGACCGCCACCCGCGGGCTCTCACCGGGGCCCGCACGGGGGCTGGACCCCCGCGGGGCATGGCGCGAACACGTATGCCCACGCTCGCGCGGGGACGCTAAACTGTCCGGAGCCCGCCACGGCGGGACTTACGCGGGCGTGGCGAAATGGCATACGCGGCAGGTTTAGGTCCTGTTGGTGGAGACACTGTGGGGGTTCGAGTCCCCCCGCCCGCACATTCATCGACGCGTTGAGCCGCGATTCCTGCCCGCAAATGTCGGGGTCTGCGAATGACAGTTCGGGCACAGCAGCCGAAGGTTATCGCTACGGTTATCCAAGGGATCGCCGTTGACGTGATCCACCTCCAACGTCAGGGGCTGCCCCTGCCACGTCTCTCCACCGCCGCATCGCGCGCACACCGCAGGCACCCCCAGCGCCCGCAGGGCACGGCGGAGCCTGGCGCCGGGAGTTCGGCTCGCGCCAGGCGGACGCACCACCAGGACGGCGGTCGGATCGCGGTACGAGCCGTCGAGCGCGACGCTGGTGGGCTCGCGCCTGAAGTGCGACGTGTCGATGCCGTGACGCCCCAGGCATCGCAGCACGCGCCTCCGGTTCGCCTCGCCGGAGGCGAGCCCCAGTCGCCGCATCAGCTCCGCGACGGAGTGCACATCCCTGACGACCGACCGGACCTCCGCCTCGTCGAGAGCGAGCCGCCGGTAAGCGGTCGGCTCGGGGATCCCCGCCGCCCGCAACCGCCGCCGGACCCGCTCGCGTGCCGCACTGCTTCCGGACAGGCCCAGCCTCCGGAGAATCTCTCGCATGCTCTTTGCGCCGCGAGCCGCCTCAGCCAGGGCGTCGTCGCCGAAATCGGCCACCGGATTCAGCTCACCCGAAACACCTGCGAAATGGGACGTGCTGATACCGGCGGCCTTGATGCGCCTGCTGATGTGCGAATGTGCGCCACCGCTGCGCGTGATGCCGAGATAATCCAGAACTCCGTTGACACTCGTCGACGCGGCGACCGCCCCGGCGAGGATTTCCGGTGTGTACGTGACTGCGGCGCCTCGCCGGAAATGTGTCGTGTCGATGCCCAACCGGTCCAATGTCCGCCGCATGCTGGCCCGGCGGCCACCCGAATTGTTCAGCCCCAACTCGGCGAGGACGCCGGCCACGGACGTGACGCGACCCACCAGGCGGGCCAGCTCCTCCGGAGATGGATACGCGGATGGCATGGAAGCACCCTAGGAAATCCCACCGACATTCCCGGCCGCCGTGGTGGCCCGGTGCTCTGCGCTCAGCCCGTGCGGGTGGGGGTCGGGGTGATGGGAGGCGGTGCTGTGGGGGGCGAGGTGGGGGGAAGCGACATGGTGGGGACGGGCGTCGGCGGGATCATGGGTGCGGTGGGGCCCGGCGGGAACGGGGCGGCGTCGCGGCAGTACGTGCCGCCGGGGACCGGGCGGCAGTTCGGGTGGACGCCCGGGTGGCGCTCCCAGTCGCGGTAGGGGCCCCAGCGGGGCCGGTCGTCCCAGTGGGAGGCGCGGTCGTGGTGGGTGACGCCGGCGACGAGCGCCACCGCGGTGCCGCCCAGCAGGCCGCCGATGACCAGGCCGATCAGGCCCGCGCCGATGATCTGGGCCGGCTTCTGACGCACGAAGTCGCGGAAGGAGGGGTCCTGTCGCGGAGGCGGAGGGGGCGGAGGCGGTCCCCAGCCGGGGCTCGTGTGCGCCGCCGGCGGTTGCTGCCGCGTACGGTCCGTTCCTGAAGCCGGCGGCCGGTCCTGCGTGGCGTCCGTCCCTGGAGCGGTGGGCTGGTGCTGCGTGGCGTCCGTCCCTGGAGCGGAGGGCTGGTCCCGCCTGGCGTCCGCTCCTGGAGCGGGAGGTCGTTCTACTGAGACCGGGTCGCGCGGCGCTTCCTCTTCGCCGCGCGACCCAGCTCCGCGATCATGATCCGCCATCACGATCTCCCTTTACTGCCCCATAAGGGGGCACTCCCAAGGTCAACTATGCCCATACCGTCGTAAGGCGGGCGTAAGACCTGGGTCGTACACCGACTTCCCCCTTGAGGCGGACAAACTCCCGGCAGGCCCTACGTATCGTAAGGATGTGTTCGGCAGGGTACATGCGTGGTCGAAGCGCCATGCGAAGGTCATGGATGCCCTCCGGGGCGCGCCGCTCGCGGTGCTGACGTTGATCACCGTCCGGCCGTACGCGGACGACACCGTCCAGGGACCCGGCGCCACGCTCCACCTGGCCGGGTACCTGGTGCTGTCGGGGCTGCTCATCGTGCCGCTGCTGTGGCAGCGGCGCAGGCCGCTGACGGTGTTCGGGGCCGTGGCGCTGATCTGCTTCGTCCAGTGGGCGCTGGGTTTCGATCCCGTGCCGGCGAACCTCGCCGTGCTCCTGGCACTGTGGTCGGTGGCCTACCAGTGCGCGTTCTGGTGGGCGCTCGCGGCGGGGCTGGTGGCCGAGCTGGGCGTGTACCTCGTGCTGGTGCACTGGAGCCAGGTCTCGTTCAGCATGTTCTTCAGCGGCTCCATCTTCGTCGTGACCACCTGGCTGACCGGCCTGTACGCCAACACGCGCCGCCGCTACCTGGAGGGCCTGGAGGAGCGCGCCGAGCGGGCCGAGCGCGAGCGCGACCAGCAGGCGCGGCTGGCGGCGACGGCCGAGCGGGCACGGATCGCCCGGGAGCTGCACGACGTGGTGGCCCACCATGTGAGCGTCATCGTGGTCCAGGCCGACGGCGCCGGCTACGCCATCGACCGCGCCCCCGAGCAGGCCCGCCAGGCCGTGCGGAACATCTCCAGGACCGGCCGGGAGGCGCTGGCCGAGATGCGGCGGCTGGTCGGCGTGCTGCGCGAGGACCGTGAGGGCGGTGCGACGGGAACCGACTACACGCCCCAGCCGGGGCTGGCCCAGCTTGAGGAGCTGGTGCGCGGCGCGGGCGTGCCGGCGCGGCTGCGGGTGTCGGGCGTGCCGAGCGACCTGCCGGAGGGGCAGCAGCTCGCGGTGTACCGGATCGTTCAGGAGGCCCTGACGAACGCGCTCAAACACGGCGGGCCGGGGGCGCGCGCGCTGGTGGAGCTCACGTACGGAGGGCCGGAGCTGGTGGTGCGGGTGAGCGACGACGGGCGGGGCGCGGCGGCGCCGCGCAGCCACGACGGCCACGGGCTGGTCGGGATGCGCGAGCGGGTCGGCATGTACGGCGGGGCGGTGTCGGCGGAGCCGCGTCCCGGCGGCGGGTTCGAGGTGCTGGCCCGGCTGCCCGTCCCCGCGACCAGGGCCGCCTGATGAGCGGCCAGGAGGGCGCCCCCATCCGGGTGATGCTGGTCGACGACCAGGAGCTGCTGCGCGCCGGGTTCAGGATGGTGCTGGCGGCGCAGCCCGACATCGAGGTGGTCGCCGAGGCGGGCGACGGCGCGCGGGCGCTGGAGGTGCTGCGCGGCACCGACGTGGACGTCGTCCTCATGGACGTGCGCATGCCGGGCATGGACGGCGTCGAGGCGACGGCCCGGATCCAGGGGCCGAAGGTGCTCATCCTCACGACGTTCGACCTGGACGAGTACGCGTTGGCGGCGGTGAAGGCTGGCGCGTCAGGGTTCCTGCTGAAGGACGTGCCGCCGGACGACCTGCTGAACGCGATCAGGGCGGTGCACGCGGGCGACGCCGTCATGGCGCCGAGCACGCTGCGCCGGATGCTCGACCGGTTCGCCGCGAACCTCCCGGACCAGGACCTGCCCGACGGGGCCGGGCTGACGCCGCGCGAGCGCGAGGTGCTGCTGATGGTGGCGCGCGGCCTGTCGAACCTGGAGATCGCCGCCGCGCTGGAGGTGGCGGAGGCGACCGTGAAGACGCATCTGGGCCGGGTGCTGGCCAAGCTGGGGCTGCGGGACCGGGCGCAGGCGGTCGTGTACGCGTACGAGGCGAGGCTGGTCGTGCCCTCCCACCGGCCGCGAGCCTGACGCGGGTGCATCGGCCGAAAGGCTGACCGGCGTCATCGCACGGCCTAGACGAAATCCCTCCTCAGGGCCCATTTTTTCCGCACATCTCGCTCGTAGCGTGAGTCGCGTTCCCCAACCCCTTGAAGGAGTGGACGTGACCATCACCGAGACCGAGACAGGGAGCCGCCGCAGGGCCGCCCCCGCCGTCGTGGCGCGCGGCCTGACGAAGGTGTACGGCCAGGGCGACGCGAAGGTGTACGCCCTGCGCGAGGTGGACGTGGCGTTCGAGACCGGCGCGTTCACGGCGATCATGGGCCCGTCCGGTTCGGGCAAGTCCACGCTGATGCACTGCCTGGCCGGGCTGGACACGGCCACGTCGGGCACCGTGCGCATCGGCGACGTGGAGCTGACCGGCCTGAGCGACAAGCGGCTCACGTTGCTGCGCCGGGAGCGGATCGGGTTCGTGTTCCAGGCGTTCAACCTGCTGCCGACGCTGACCGCCGAGCAGAACATCCGCCTCCCCCTGGAGATCGCGGCCCGGCAGCCGGACCAGGTGCTGTTCGACCGGGTCGTGGAGACGGTCGGCCTGCGGGACCGGCTCGGGCACCGGCCGACGGAGCTGTCCGGCGGCCAGCAGCAGCGCGTGGCCGTGGCGCGGGCGCTCATCAGCAAGCCGCAGGTGATCTTCGCGGACGAACCGACCGGCAACCTGGACTCGCGCAGCGGCGCCGAGGTGCTGTCGTTCCTGCGCACCTCGGTGCGGGAGCTGGGGCAGACGATCATCATGGTCACCCACGACCCGGTCGCCGCCGCGTACGCGGACCGCGTGGTGTTCCTGCGGGACGGCGAGCTGGTCACGGAGCTGGCCGCGCCCACGCCGCAGTCGGTCCTCGACACGCTGATGAAGCTGGAGGGCTGAGATGACGCACCCCGCTGAGACGACCCATGCCGCTGAGACGACCCATAACGGAGGCGCGGCGTGCTGAGGACGACGCTGGCCGGGCTGCGCGCGCACCGGCTGAGGCTGCTGCTCACGTCGCTGGCCATCACGCTGGGCGTGGGCTTCATCGCCGGCACGTTCGTGCTGACGGACACCGTCCAGGCCGGGCTGGCGCAGAAGGTCACGGCCGACGCGGGCAAGGTGGACGTGGCCGTACTGGCCGAGGGGCCGGACGGCCGGCTGCCCGCGGCGCTGCTCGACAAGGTGCGGGGCCTGCCGGGCGTCACGGACGCGCAGGGCGTCGTACGCGGGCCGGCGCCGCTGATCGGCAAGGACGGCAAGGCGGCGGGCGACGCTCCGACGACGGGCCTGTCGATCTCGTCCGGCCCGCTCAGCCGCGCCGTGATCGTGTCCGGTACGGGCCCCGGCTCCGACGACCTGGCGGCCGTGCTCGACGAGAGCACCGCCAAGGCCCAGGGCGTCAAGGTGGGCGGCACGATCACCGTGCTGGATCCGCAGCGGCGGGGGCGGATGTTCAAGCTGGTCGGCCTGCTCGATCCGGGCGTGGACCAGGAGCTGGCCTACACCGGCGTGGTGGGCTTCACCCCGGCCATGGCGCAGCGGATGACGGGCGAGAAGGGGTTCCGCGAGATCGACGTCGCGGGGGCCGACCCTGACGCGCTGCGGCGGACGGTCGCCGCGGCCGCGGGCGGCGAGGGCCGCCAGGTGCTCACCGGAACGCAGCTCGCCGACCGGCTGGCCCGGCAGGCCGGGGTGGAGATCAAGGCGGTGACCGTGGGGCTGCTCATGTTCGGGCTGGTGTCCATGCTGGTGGCGGCGCTGGTCATCTACAACACGTTCACGATCCTGGTGGCGCAGCGCACCCGGGAGATGGCGCTGCTGCGCTGCATCGGCGCGACGCGGGGCCAGGTGTTCGGGTCGGTGCTGCTGGAGTCCGTCGTGATCGGCCTGCTGTCGGCCGTCCTGGGCCTGCTGGCCGGGTACGGGCTCGGCGCGGGGACGCTCGCGGTGCTCGGCGCGCTGGACGCGCCGCTGCCGACGGGGGCCGCCGTCCGGCTGACGCCGGGCACCATCGGCCTCGGGCTGGCCGTCGGGCTGCTCGTCACCATTGGCTCGGCGGTGCTGCCGGCGCGCACGGCCACGCGGGTCGCGCCGGTGGCCGCGCTGCGCACGCAGGTGGAGGAGCAGGCGTTCCGCACGGGCCTGCTCCGGATGGTCGCCGCCGGGGTGTTCCTGCTGGCGGGCCTGGGCACAGCCGGTGTCGGCGCGCTGGTGCTGGAGCCGGGGCAGCAGGTGTCTTTGTTCGTGGTCATGGGCGGTGGCGTGCTCACGTTCCTCGGCGTGCTCATCCTCGGGCCGGTGCTGGTCAGGCCGCTCAGCGCGCTGGTCGGGGCGATCCCGGCCCGGCTGTTCGGCGTGCCGGGACGGCTGGCCGTGGACAACTCCGGCCGCAACCCGAGGCGGGCCGCCACCACGACGGTCGCCCTGACCGTGGGCGTGACGCTGATGACGCTCATCTCCGTGCTCACCGCCTCGACCCGGGTGACGCTGACCGACAAGCTCGACGACCAGTTCCCCATCGACTACATGCTGGCCACCCAGGAGCGCGACTCGGCCATTCCCCGCTCCGTCGGCGAGGAGCTGCGGCGGCGGCCGGAGCTCGCCTCGGTGGTGCAGATCCGCGACACCGAGGCCAAGGTCAGCGGGCCGAGGGGCAGGGCGAGCCGCGTGGACGTGGGCGCGTACGACGGCCCGATGGACCCGCCCGTCACGGCGGGCTCCATGCGCGGCCTGGGCGACGGCCAGGTCGCGGTCGAGGACGACGTGGCCGCCAAGCTCGGCGTCCGCCTGGGTGACTCGCTGTCGCTGACGACGAAGGAGGCGGGCGTGGTCACGCTCGCCGTCGTCGCGGTGCTGGACGGCTCCGACTCGGCGCTGCCGGACCTCACCGTGGCCACGACCGCCTTCGACCGGTATTTCGGCGCGCTGCCCGACTCCAGGGTGATGGTCGACGCCAAGGACGACGTTGCGGCGGACAGGTCCCGGGCGGTGGTGGACGCGGCGACGGCCGCGTACCCGACGGTCAAGGTGTCGAGCTCGACCGAGGTGCGCGGCGAGTTCGACGAGGCCCTGGACATGCTGCTGATGATCGTCACGGGGCTGCTGGGGCTGGCCATCCTCATCTCGCTGCTCGGCATCGCCAACACGCTGTCGCTGTCGGTGCACGAGCGGACCCGGGAGTCGGCGCTGCTGCGGGCCCTCGGCCTCACCCGGCCGCAGTTGCGGCGCATGCTGTCGGTGGAGGCGCTGGTGCTCGGGCTGATCGGCGCGCTCGTCGGGGTGGTGCTCGGCGCGGTGTTCGGCTGGGCCGCGGTGCGGGCGATGATCGACGGGGCGGTGTACGTGGTGCCGTACGGTCAGGTCGCGCTGTTCGTGGTGCTGTCGGGGCTGGCGGGGGTGCTGGCGGCGGTGCTGCCGGCCCGGCGCGCGGCCCGCGCCTCGATCGTCGGCGCCCTGGCGAGCGGCTGACGACCTGTCAGCCCCGGGACGCCCTCAGCGGCAGGTGCGGCCTCGGCCCGGCTCAGCGGGGAGTGCGGCCCGGCCACAGCTCGGCGACCGTCTCCGGGTCGAGCAGGGGGCGGCTGACGATCTCCCCGGTCACCCGGTCGATCACGATGCAGCCGCCGCCGACCGTGGCCGGCAGCGTGGCCGGGTCGTCGGAGTCGGGCTCCCTGACCCAGGCCACGTACCCCTCGCCGAACCCGTGGACCCCCACCCGCACCGGGTCGTCCACCGGCCGCACCCCGTTGAAGTACTCCTCCGCCACCGCCCTGGCCTGGTCGAGGTCCACCGCGCTCACCTCTGCCCGTCGCGACTCATCGTGGTCTCCCGTACCGGTCGACGACGACGCAGAACACCCCGGTCACCGTCGTGTAGGGAGGATCGACCGCCATGTGGCCGCGCTGGGCGTCGATCCAGATGACCTCGCCGCCGAAGTTGACGGCGTTCCAGGCGTGGGAGCCGCCGCCGGGCCAGCGCACGACGATGACGGCCGCGGCCCCGTGGCCGGCCTCGATCAGCCGCCGTTCCACCAGCGGGTAGGCGTGCCGCCCGTGACCGGCGTACTGGAAGCGCTGCCCCACCCACCGCTCGATCCTGGCGGCCCCGCCCGTCTCGCCCCTCAGCACCGGCCTGCCGAGCCGGTCGTACTCGGGGTGCCGGGCCGCCGCGGCGGCGGGCTCGCCGTGCCACGTGGACAGCACGGCCAGGGCGCAGTCGGCGGCGTTGGAGGCCCGGAAGGGGTCGTCCGCCGGGCCGCCGCCGTTGATCAGCCTGACCCAGGTGCCGCGCGGGTCGGGGAAGCGCGTGCCGGGCGGCACGGCGCGCCGCAGGTCGTGCTCGACCTGCGGGTCGGGACGCGCCAGCCCTCCTGCCATCCCGTACGGCCGGCAGTCGGCGAGCCGCGGCGGCCTGGCGGGACCGTCGAACCAGTCGGCCGTCCTCGCCCGCCGGCCGGCCGCTCCCCCGGCGCGCACCGCCCAGCCGGCCCAGCCCGGGGCCTCTCCCCGGGCAGGCATGATCCATCCGGCCTGTCCTCCGAGCGTGGAGTCGTCGCCGCGTTCCTCCACCACGGGCGCCGGGGCGGCAGCAGGAGGCGGGGCGGTGACATCCAGCGGCCCCGGGGGCGCCGAGGCCGCCTCACCGGGGGCCGCGGGCACGCCCGGCCGTCCCTCTGATGGCGCATCGGCCGGACGAGCGGATGGGCGCCCGTCCGGGACCGGGTCCGGAGGCGTGGGCAGGAGACCGCCGCCTACGCGGACCGCCGCGGGACCGCTGTCGGGCGGTGCGGAGCCGGGGGCGGAGGTGGGCATGGAGGTGAGGGCGGAGACGTGCCCCGGGGCGACGCCACCTGCCGCGTCCGCCGCGGGAGACCGGTGCCTCGCCGTCGTGACACCCGCCGTCGTGACACCCGCCGTCGTGGCACCCGTTGGCATGGCACCCGTTGGCATGACGGCACTCGGCGCGGCGGAACGCGGCGCGGCGGCACTCGCCCGCCGCTCCTCTCCGGACCGCTGCTCCCCCGCCGGCCGCCCGGATGCCGGTGGTCGTGGGGCGAGAGGAGTGGGGTCGGGCGGGCCGGGGTCCGGCGGGTCGGCGGCGCGCTCGTAGTCGCGCCACCGCACGCCGTCGCCGACCACCGGGTCGTAGCGCCCTCCGGGAAGGACCCACCGGACGCGGGGCTTGCGGTCGCGGGTCACGTCCTGCCTCCTGTCGTGCTCGACGCCGATCGTAGGGCCGCCGCCCCGGCCAGGAGGGCCACTCGGCAAGTTCGGGCACCACGATCCACCCGCTGTACCTGCACAAACGCGGAGAAAGGGTACGACGGAGCGTTACGAGACCTGGACCGTGATCGTGTGCCAGCCGGTCGCGCCGTCCGGTGCGGGAGGCGCCTCCTGCTCCGCCTGGGTACGGCCGGCGGCGTCGGTCGCGCGTACCTCGATCGTGTGGCGGCCGGGTGTGGCGTCCCAGTCGAGCGCCCACTGCCGCCACGTGTCGGGCCCCGGCACCGCGGCGAGGCGCGCCTGCCGCCACTCGCCGCGGTCCACGCGCACCTCCACGGCGTCGATCCCGGTGTGCTGCGCCCAGGCGACCCCGGCGACCGTCGTGCGGCCCGCCCGCACCGTCGCGCCCTGCCGGGGCAGGTCGATGCGCGACTGCGTCTTGATCGGCGCCTTGGCGGCCCAGCCGCGCGGCGTCCAGTACGCCTCGTCCCGGTCGAACCTCGTCACCTTCACGTCCACCACCCACTTGGTGGCCGAGACGTACCCGTACAGCCCCGGCACCACCTGACGCACCGGGAAGCCGTGGTCCACGGGCAGCGCCTCCCCGTTCATGGCCACGGCGAACAGCGCGTCCCGCCCGTCCATGACCACGTCCACCGGGGTGCCGCAGGTGAAGCCGTCGGCGGAGGTGGACAGGAGCATGTCGGCGCCGGACTGGAGCCCGGCCTCGCGCAGCACGTCGGCCATGCGGACGCCGAGCCAGCGGGCGTTGCCGATGTACTCTCCGCCGACCGGGTTGGACACGCAGGTGAGCGTGATGTCGGCCTCGGTGAGAGGCCGCTTGAGCAGGTCGGCGAAGGTCATCTCGATCGGCCGGTCGACCATGCCGTGGACGCGCAGCCGCCACGTCCGCGGGTTCACCTGGGGGACGACGAGCGCGGTGTCCACCCGGTAGAAGTCCCGGTTCCTCGTGGTGAAGGGGGACAGGCCGCTGATGCGGAAGTCCGTCCCGGCGGGCAGCGGCGCGGCGGGCGTGGCGGGCGCCGGCAGGGCCAGGCCGCCCCTGGCGGTGTCCACGGCCTGACGGTCCGACAGGACCCGCCCGAGCACGGTGGCCGCCCCCGCCACCACCACCCCGCTCGCGACCCCGGTCAGCAGCCTGCGCCGGTCGAACCCACCGGCCGCGGACGCCCCGGGCCGCATCACCACGGGCCGCTCCGCCCCGGACGGCCGCCCGTCCTCCCCGGCACCGCCCTCACCACGGAAGCCCGCCTCCCCGGCACCGGCCTCACCACGGAAGCCCACCTCTCCGGCACCGGCCAGGACCGCGGGCTCCTCGGCGGGCGCCGGGTGGAGACGCGCTCGCCGTTCGAGGAGGCGCAGCGTCCAGACGCCCGCCGCCACGCCCACCACCGTCGGGAGCACCCCGGTGATCCCGGCGCCCGGCCGGGTCAGCACCGCCAGCACCCCCACGGCCCCGAACGCCAGCAGCCCCGCGTCGCCGGCCACCGGCCGCCGCCGGGCCGCTATCCCCAGGGCGGCCGCGATGACGGCCAGCACCACGAGCACGCCCCCGACGAGAACCGTCTTGTCGTTGGCGCCGAACGCGTTGATCGCGAAGTCCTTGACCGGTGGGGGCGTCAGGTCGACGACCACGTCGCCCACGGCCACCACCGGGAACGTCTCCGGCCCCGCGATCCCGGCCACGAGCCGGGCGACGCCGAGCGCCACCGCCCCGGCCGTCAGCCCCGCCAGCGCGCCCGCCCAGGCGGGCGCCATGTCTTGCCTCTGCACGGTACCGACGCTACGCCCGCGGCACCCGCCCGGTTCTTACGCGCCGGTTACGGGACTGCCACGCCAACGTCAGAACCGCCACGCCAACGTCAGGACCCCACACACACGTCAGAACCGCACGCACACGTCAGGACCCCACACACCTCAGGGCTCCACGCACACGTCGGAACCGCCACGCGAAACGTCAGGACGCCGGTGACAGCAGGTCGCGGACCTGCGGGGCGAGGGCGCGGAACGCGCGGCCCCGATGGCTGATCGCGTCCTTCTCCTCGGGCGCCAGCTCGGCCGTCGTCCGCGTCTCACCGTCGGGAACGAAGATCGGGTCGTACCCGAACCCGTTGGACCCGCGCGGAGCGGAGATCAGCCGGCCCGGCAGGTCGCCCTCGACCACGCAGGTCTCCCCCGACGGCAGCGCCAGCGCCGCCACGCACGCGAAGTGGGCGGTCAGCCGCTCGGCGGGCACGTCGGAGACCTGGGCCAGCAGCAGGTCGAGGTTGGCCTGGTCGTCGCCGTGGCGGCCGGACCAGCGGGCGGAGAAGACGCCGGGCATGCCGTTCAGCACGTCGACGCACAGGCCGGAGTCGTCGGCCACCGCGGGCAGCCCGGACCCCTGGGCGACGGCGTGCGCCTTGAGCAGGGCGTTCTCCTCGAACGTGACCCCCGTCTCGGCGACCTCGCCGATCGAGGGGAACTCCTCGAGCCCCAGGATGTCGAACCCCGACAGGATGCGGCGCAGCTCCGCGATCTTGCCCTGGTTGCGGGTGGCGAGCACTATCTTCATCGGCCGAGCGCCTCCATCTGGATCAGCGTCAGCTCCTCGCAGCCGCCGGCGGCCAGGGCGAGCAGCTGGTCGAGCGTCCCGCGGTCGAACGGCGCGCCCTCGGCGGTGCCCTGCACCTCGACGAAGCTGCCGGAGCCCGTCATGACGACGTTCATGTCCGTCTCGGCGGCCACGTCCTCGGTGTAGCAGAGGTCGAGCATCGGCACCGCGCCGACGACGCCGACCGAGACGGCCGCGACCGAGCCGACCAGCGGGTCGCCGGGGCACATCTTGCGCTCGCGCATCCACGCCACGGCGTCGGCCAGGGCGACGTACGCCCCGGTGATCGCGGCGGTCCGGGTGCCGCCGTCGGCCTGGAGGACGTCGCAGTCGAGGACGATGGAGTTCTCGCCGAGGGCCTTGTAGTCGACGCAGGCCCGCAGCGACCGGCCGATCAGCCGGGAGATCTCGTGGGTGCGCCCGCCGATCTTGCCGCGGACCGACTCGCGGTCGTTGCGCGTGTTGGTGGCGCGCGGCAGCATGGCGTACTCGGCGGTCACCCAGCCCTGGCCGCTGCCCCGGCGCCAGCGCGGCACGCTGTCCTGCACCGAGGCGGCGCACAGCACGCGCGTGCCGCCGAACTCGACGAGCACCGAGCCCTCGGCGTGGGCGAGCCACTGCCGGGTGATGGTGATCGGGCGTAGCTGGTCGGGAGCACGGCCATCCTGTCGAGACATGCAGTTCACCCTATCTCCGCACCGTGACGCTCTTGACCGAAAGTGTCCGCCACAGCGATCCTTACGCAATGACAACGGGGGTGTTGCGGAGCCCTGACTTCATCAGGTTCCTCAGCTCACATGTGGCCGACGAGCTCGGGGTCAACATCTCCCGAGTCGCGCTCCCGCTGGTCGCCGTCCTGGTCCTCAACGCCGGCGCGCTGGAGGTCGGCCTGCTTTCCGCGTTACAGACCGCGGCGTTCCTGGCGATCGGGCTACCCGCGGGGGTGTGGGTGGACCGCATGTCGAAGCGCCGCGTGATGATCACCGCGGATCTGGTCCGGTGCGCGCTGCTGGCGAGCATCCCGCTCGCGTACATGCTGGGACTGCTGTCCATGGGGATGATGCTGGCGGTGGCGCTGCTGGCGGGCATGGCGCAGGTGTTCGACGACGTGGCTGATCAGACCTACCTGCCCGAACTGGTCAGCAAGCAGAGCCTGAGCAGCGGCAACTCCAAGCTGGAGTTCGTGCGCTCCGGCGGCGCGCTGGCCGGCCCCAGCCTGGGCGGGCTGCTGGTGCAGGCCCTGGGCGCACCCCTGACGGTGTTCGCCACCGCGCTGGCCTCGCTCGGCTCGGCGATCCTGCTCACCTCGATCAGGACGCCCGACCGGCGGGCTCCCGCGGGCGGCCGGCGCACCGGCATGCTGCGGGACATCCGTGAGGGGCTCGTGTTCGTCTGGCGCGACCGGCTGCTGCGGGCGATCGTCACCACGACCGCCGGCACCAACCTGTGCGTCAGCGCCGTGCTCGGGCTGTCGGTGCTGTTCCTCGCCGACGAGGTGCGGCTGGCGCCGGGGGTGATCGGCGTGCTGCTCATGTCCGGCGCGGTCGGCGGGCTGCTCGGCGGGCTCACCGGGACGTGGCTGTTCACCCGGTACGGCACGGCCCGGGTGACCTGGCTGGCGATCGCCGTGACGTCGCCGTTCGGCCTGCTGCTCCCGATGACGCAGGCCGACTGGCGGGTGGCGTTCTTCAGCGTCACGTCGATCGCGCTGTCGTGGGGGGCGATCCTCTACAACGTGGGCCAGATCACCTACCGGCAGATGGTCGCGCCGGAGCGCATGCTCGGCCGGATCAACGCCACGGTCCGGTTCCTGGTGTGGGGCACGATGCCGCTGGGCGCGCTGCTCGGCGGGCTCGTGGCCCAGCAGATCGGCGTGCGGGAGGCGTTGTGGCTGTTCATGGCCGGCCGGCTGGTGTCGTTCCTGCCGCTGCTGTTCTCGCCGCTGCCGCGGATGCGCGACTTCACCCAGGTACGCACCGACCCCTGAACCAGCCGGCCCGACGAGGTCAGGCCAGCTCGTAGACGGCGCCGCTCCTGGCCAGCTCGATGGGGCCGTCGTAGCCGCCCCGGGAGGCGTCGTCGAGCACGGTCGCCTGGTCGTTCCAGGGCACCAGGTGGGTGAGCACGAGCCTGCCGGCGCCGGCCTTGGCCGCGTGGACGGCGGCCTGCCGGCCGGAAAGGTGCAGATCGGTGGGCAGCCCCGGCCGGTCCACGAAGGACGCCTCGCACAGCATCAGATCGGCGTCCTCGGCGAGCTTCACCAGCTCGGCGCACTCGCCGGTGTCGCCGGAGTAGGCGACCGTCCGCCCGCCGTGGGAGACGCGGAAACCGTACGCCTCGATGGGGTGGTTGACCAGGCGGGCCGTCAGCGTGAACGGTCCCACCTCGAACGTGCCGGCCGTCAGCGGCCGGAAGTCGAAGGCCGTCTCCAGCGCCGGCTCGTCGGGCATGCCGTACGCGGCGGCCAGCCGCTTCGACGCGTCGGCTGGCGCGACGACCGGCACGCGCGGGTACGGCGCCTCGGGGCCGTACGTGCGGGCCACGTGGTAGCCGCACATGTCGAGGCAGTGGTCGGCGTGCAGGTGGGACAGGCAGATGGCGTCCACGTCGTACAGGCCGATGTGCCGCTGGAGGGCGCCCAGCGCGCCCGCGCCGAGGTCGAGCAGCATCCTGAAGCCCTCGGCTTCGAGCAGGTAGCACGACGCGGGGCTGTCGGGGCCCGGGAAGCTACCCGAGCAGCCGATGATGGTCACCTTCATGTGGGCCTCCGTTGCAGGTAGTACCCCCGACCGGTGTGACTTCGACCGCGTCGATCTCCGGGCCCAGGAAACGCCGTCCCAGGTGGGCGAACAGCGTGGAGTCGCCGGTGGCGCGGAAGCGGTGCCGGGGGGTGACGTCGCTTCCGGCCGCCAGGCCACGGTCGTGCAGGATCCGATAGACGTCCTTGGCCGTCTCGTCGGCGCTGGAGACCAGCGTGACCTCGTCGCCGGCGACATAGGAGATGGCGCCGGTGAGGAGCGGGTAGTGGGTGCAGCCGAGGATGAGCGTGTCGCACCCCGCCTCCCGGATGGGCGCCAGGTACTCCCGGACCGCCTGGATGACCTCCTCGCTCGTCGTGTCCCCCCGCTCGGTGTACTCGACCAGGCGCGGGGCGGCCACGCTGGTCAGGCGTACGTGGGGGGCGGCGGCGAAGGCGTCGTGGTAGGCCATCGACGCGATGGTGGCCCGGGTGGCGATCACGCCCACCTCGCCGGTGCGGGTGGCCCGCACCGCGCGCCGGGTGGCGGGCTGGATCACCTCGACCACCGGGACGTCGTAGCGCTCGCGCGCGTCGCGCAGCACGGCGGCGCTGGCGCTGTTGCACGCGATCACGAGCATCTTCACGTCGTTCTCGACGAGGTGGTCCATCACCTCCAGCGCGTAGGCGCGCACCTCGGCGATGCTTTTCGGCCCGTAGGGCTGGCGCGCCGTGTCGGCCACATAGGTGATGGACTCATGGGGAAGCTGGTCGATGATCGCCCGGGCGACCGTCAGGCCGCCCACCCCGCTGTCGAAGATCCCGATGCTCGCGTCCTGCACGTTTCAGAGGGTAGGGGACCCGCGACCTGCGCACTGCGTAAGAATACTCACAGTGCGTTCGTGTCACCCCCGTCCCACGCGTGCCAGCTGGCGGGCCTGGGCGACGAGGCGGCCCTGGGAGTCGCGCACCTCGACCTCCTCGTCGAACCAGCCGCCGGAGACCAGCCGGCCGCCGCCGATGAGCGTGAGCCAGCCGGGGGCGGGCAGCGCGCGCAGGTGCCAGGTCAGGTCCACGGTGGGCGCCCAGCCGCGCGCCCCCGTCGAGAACACCACGGGCGGCAGCGCGTCGACCGCGAGGGCCAGCACGTACGGGTCCGGGTCCTGGGTCTCGGCCATCCGGAAGTACGCCCGCGACTCGGGCCGGCCGGTGGGACGGCCGCTCAGCCAGCCGATCGTGGGCGGGTCGAAGAGCAGGTCGAGCTGGGCGTTGAGCGTCATGCCGGACTCGGGCTTGGGGTCGGGCAGCCGGACACAGTCCTCGGGGCGCGGCATGACATATCCCGATTCATCGGCATACGTGGGCTCCGCGTCGTGGAGCGTGGCGGTCGTCACCAGTGCCGCGATCTGGGCGACGTCGTTCTGGACGAGGGTGGCCCGGGTGAAGGCGGCGGTCTTGCCCGCCTTGAGCTGCTCGACCCGGACCCGCGCCGGACCGGCCGCCGGCGACCGGAGGAACTGGACCGTCGTGCTCACCGGGTGCTCGAACGGCGAGGAGTCCACCACGGCTCGCAGCACCACGGCCATCAGGTAACCGCCGTTGAGCGGCCCGCCGATGGCGTAGCCGGGGTCGAGGCAGACGTCGTAGGTGGTCTCGTCGACCCTGATCGCCTGCGTGGCCTCGTCGAACTTGGTCATCAGTCCCGCCTCACAAGGTACCGAACTATATTCTAGTAGCCCGCATACTCTACGCGACCGGGGCAGGAGCCGGGGCAGCCGGACGATCCACGGCCTTGTCGTCTTCAGTGCATTGCAAGCGCCCGTACAGCAACATCCGTTACCTTTCCTGTGGTCATAAGTCCACATTGTGAGTTGAGTGATGTCTGCGAATAATCCCCCTCCTGGCCAGGATCCTGATCGGACGACGGCTTACCGCTGGAGCTCGGAGCAGTCCCCCAACCCGCCTACCGCGCCGCACGGCCAGCCGTACCCGCCGCAGCAGCCCTACGCGGGCCAGCAACACGGTCAGCCGTACGGCGAGCAGGCGTCGTCGGGTCAGCAGCCCGGGTACGGGCAGCAGGCGTCCTACGGCCAGCCCGCGTACGGCCAGCCGGACCACGGTCAGGCGGCCTTCAGCCAGCAGGCCGGCTATGGCCAGCAGCCGTACGGCCAGCAGCCCGGCTACGGCCAGCCGGACTTCGTCCAGCAGGGCTATGGGCAGCAGGGCTACGGGCAGCAGTCCCAGGGCCAGCCGGGCTACGGCCAGCAGAGCTACGGCCAGCAGGGCTACGAGCAGCCCGCCTACGGGCAGCAGCAGTACGCGCAGCAGGGTCACGGGCAGCAGCAGGGCTGGCAGCAGCAGGGGCCCGACGGGTTCGGTCCCGCCCAGCCGGCCGGCAAGGGCCGCAAGAGCTGGATCATCGCCATCGCCGCCGCCCTGGCCGTGGTGCTGCTCGGCGGCGGCGCTGTCTGGGCCGTGGGCGCCATCGGCGGCGGCGGCACGCAGCCGCACGAGGTGCTGCCGCCCAACGCGATCGCCTACGTCCGCCTGGACCTGGACCCGGCCGCCAACCAGAAGGTGGCGCTGTTCCAGATCGCCCGCAAGTTCTCGGTGACCAAGGACGCGTTCACCGGCGAGGACCCGCGCCAGGCGCTGTTCAACGCCCTGAAGAAGGACGACGAAAGCCTGGCCAAGATGGACTTCGCCCGCGACGTGGACCCGTGGCTCGGCAGCCGCATCGGTGTGGCCGTGATGCCGCCCGCGGCGGGCGGCAAGGAGCCGGAGTTCGCGGTGACCGTCCAGGTGAAGGACGAGGCCGCGGCCAAGGCCGGCATCGCCAAGCTGATGGGCGACGACAAGTACGGCATCGCCTTCCGCGACGACTACGCGCTGCTCACCGACGAGCAGGCCAAGGCCGACACGTACGCGGCCGAGACCGCCAGCCTGGCGAGCGCCGCCGACTTCTCCGACGACCTGGACGCCGTGGGCGAGCAGGGCGTGCTGTCCTTCTGGGCCCGCCTCGGCGAGGTCGGCAAGCTGGCCGCCGAGGACATGGACGCCGAGGAGGCCAAGGCGCTGGAGCAGGTGAAGAACGCCCGGTTCGCCGGCGCGCTGCGCTTCGACAGCGCGTACGCGGAGCTGGCCGGCGTGGTCCGCGGCGCGGAGGGCCTCGTGGACGGCGACCTGGAGGGCGCGAAGCTGAGCACGCTGCCCGCCTCGACGGCCGGCGCGCTGTCCGTCTCCGGCCTCGACCAGATGCTCACCAAGAAGTGGGCCGACATCGAGAAGTCCATGACGGCGGCCGGCGGCGGCGAGTTCAAGCAGTTCATCGACAAGGCCAAGCAGACCTACGGCCTCCAGCTCCCGGACGACCTGGCCACGTTCTTCGGCAAGAACCTGACGGTGGCCGTGGACAGCGAGGGCCTCGACAGCGACCAGGTCAAGGGCGGCGTCCGCATCGTCACGGACCCGGCCAAGGCGCAGGCCGTCTTCGACAAGGTCCAGAAGGCCATGACCGCTGAAGGTCAGCCCGCGCCCAAGGTCGCCAAGGTCGCCGGTGACGGCACGTTCACGCTGGCCACCACCGACGAGTACGCCAAGAAGCTCGCCGAGGAAGGCGCGCTGGGCGACAGCGAGACCTTCACCATGGCCGTCCCGGACGCCGACAAGGCCACGTTCGCGGTCTTCGTCGACCTGGACAAGGTGGAGAAGTACTACCTGCAGAGCCTGAGCGGCGAGGACAAGACCAACGCCCAGGTGCTGCGCGCGGTGGGCCTGAGCGGCACCCAGACCGACTCGGACGCCACGTTCTCGCTGCGGCTGCTGTTCAACTGATCGGCTCAGGACGTGAAAGAAGGCGGCCGGCTCCACGCCGGCCGCCTTCTTTCGCGCTCGTGCGTCAGGGGCGTCACGCCCAGAGCTGGCCTTCCAGCCGCTCCTCCGCCTCGTCCAGCGTGCCCTCGTACGCGCCCGTCGACAGGTACTTCCACCCGCCGTCGGCCACCACGAACACCACGTCGGCCCGCTCCCCCGCCTTGGCGGCCTTGGCCGCCACCCCGAGCGCCGCGTGCAGGGCGGCGCCCGTGGACACGCCGGCGAAGATGCCCTCGGTGGCCAGCAGCTCGCGGGTGCGGCGCAGCGCGTCGGCCGAGCCCACCGAGTAGCGGGTGGTCAGCACCGACTCGTCGTACAGCTCGGGGATGAAGCCCTCGTCGACGTTGCGCAGGCCGTACACCAGCTCGCCGTAGCGCGGCTCGGCCGCGACGATCTTCACCTCGGGCACCCGCTCCCGCAGGAACCGGCCGACGCCCATGAGCGTGCCGGTCGTGCCGAGCCCGGCCACGAAGTGGGTGACCGTGGGCAGGTCCTCGAGGATCTCCGGGCCGGTCGTCTCGTAGTGGGAGCGCCAGTTGGCCGGGTTGCCGTACTGGTAGAGCATCACCCACGACGGGTTGGCGGCGGCGAGCTCCTTGGCGCGGCGGACGGCCTCGTTGGAGCCGCCCGCGGCGGGCGAGGAGATGATCTCCGCGCCCCACATGCGCAGGAGCTGGCGGCGCTCCTCGGAGGTGTTCTCCGGCATCACGCAGATCAGCCGGTAGCCCTTGAGCCTGGCGGACATGGCCAGCGAGATGCCGGTGTTGCCGCTGGTCGGCTCCAGGATCGTGCAGCCCGGGGTGAGCAGCCCGTCCTTCTCGGCCTGCTGGATCATCCACAGCGCCGGACGGTCCTTGATCGAGCCGGTCGGGTTGCGGTCCTCCAGCTTCGCCCAGACGCGGACGTCAGGCGCGGGCGAGAGCCGGGGCAGGCCGACCAGAGGAGTGCGGCCGACCGACTCGATCAGCGAATCGAACCGCATGTCACCCGCCGGCGACGGCCGGGAGGACGGTCACCGTGTCGCCGTCGGAGACGGGGGTGCCGAGACCGCCGAGGAAGCGGACGTCCTCGTCGTTCAGGTACACGTTGACGAACCGGCGCAGGTTGCCCTGGTCGATCAGGCGGTCCTTGATGCCGGGGTGGGCGGACTCCAGGTTGCTGATCAGCTCGTCGAGGGTGGCGCCCTCGGCGGCGACCGCCTTGGCACCGCCGGTGTAGTTACGCAGGATGGTCGGAATGCGAACCTCGATGGCCATCTCGCTCAGTCTCCTCAGGTCAGGTCGTCCCATCGGCGGCAACGCCGACGGCTGGATGCGAATTCCAGGTCAGCGACAGTCGTAGACGACGACAGCCGGGGTGTGGGCGAAGAGAAAGCTCTGCACCGGCCGGACCATCATGGGATGAACCTTACCTCTTCCTCGGTGACGACACCGTCGACGATCCGGAAGGAGCGGAACTCCACCTCCTGCTCGTCACGGGTCGAGACGAGCACGTAGTGGGCGCCCGGTTCGGAGGCGTAGGAGACGTCGGTGCGCGACGGGTACGCCTCGGTGGCCGTGTGCGAGTGGTAGATCACGACCGGCTCCTCGTCACGGTCGTCCATCTCACGCCAGACGCGGAACTGCTCCATCGAGTCGAAGCGGTAGAAGGTCGGCGAGCGCTCGGCGTTCTCCATCGGGACGAACCGCTCCGGCACACCGTCGCGTCCCGCGATCACACCGCACGCCTCGTCGGGGTGGTCGGCCCGCGCGTGGGCAACGATCCGGTCCACCAGTTCCTGCGAGATCGTCAGCATGCCCGGAAGCTACCAGAGGGCCCGGACCAGGGTGTCCTGGAGGTAGGTGAGCCAGTCGTAGGTCACGTAGGCCGGGTAGCGGGGGTCGTCCTCGGACATCGTCGCGATCTCCTCGTGGATCTCCTCGGTCACCTCCAGCTTGGTGCCGAGGGCCAGCCGCACGTCGTTGAGCGCGCGCAGCCACGCCTGGGCCTGCTCGGGCGTCAGCTCGGTGCGTCCGGGCCGGGCCGTGTCGAGCATGGTGCGCGCGTCGGCGCGCTTGCCGTCGCGCAGCGTCGCCTCGGTGTAGCGGCGGAACTCCGCCGCGTCGCCCGCGTCCTCGTACGCCGACGGGAACAGCCGCGCCAGCACCGGGTCCGACGGCACCTCGCCCCCGCCGCCGATGCCGAGAGCGCGCTCCAGCGGGTCGTCGCCGGTCTCCCCCGGCTCGACCAGGCCCAGCACCTGTGACACCAGCGAGCGGAGGATCGCCACCTCCGGCGCCTCGAACTGGGCGATGACCACGCCGCGCTTCGACGAGAACCCCGAGCTCACCCGTACCGCCTCACTTGACCGAGTCCGGCTGGACCGTCGCCCACAGGCCGTAGGAGTGCAGGATCTGCACGTCGCGTTCCATCTCCTCGCGCGTGCCGCTGGACACGACGGCCCTGCCCTTGTGGTGGACGTCCAGCATGAGCTTCTCGGCCTTCTCGCGGGTGTAGCCGAAGACGGTCTGGAAGACGTACGTCACGTACGACATGAGGTTCACGGGGTCGTTCCAGACGATCGTCACCCAAGGCAGATCGGGGCGGACGTCCGATGACGGACGCTCGACGGCGATTGGAGCGGTGCTACCCACATTCCCCATCCTGCCCTACCTCCGCCGTAGTCTTCGAGTCGTGACATTGAGCATGAGCACCGCGTTGCTGACAGATCACTATGAGCTGACGATGTTGCAGGCGGGTCTGCGAAGCGGCGCCGCCCACCGGCGCGCCGTTTTCGAGGTGTTCGCGCGGCATCTCCCTGGGGGCAGGCGTTACGGGGTCGTCGCGGGGACGGGCCGCGTCCTGGACGAGCTGGAGAACTTCCGTTTCGGTGAGGAACAGCTCACCTTTCTGCGGGAGAACCGCGTGGTCGACGCGTCCACCCTGGAGTTCCTGGCGGAGTACCGCTTCTCGGGCGACATCTGCGGCTACGCCGAGGGCGACCTCTACTTCCCGGCCTCCCCGATCATGGTCGTCGAGGGCACCTTCGCCGAGGCCGTGCTGCTCGAAACCATGATCCTGTCCATTCTCAACCACGACTGCGCGATCGCCTCGGCCGCGTCCCGCATGCGCAACGCGGCGGGCGGCCGGCCGCTCATCGAGATGGGCTCGCGCCGCACCCACGAGCGCGCCGCGATCGCCTCGGCCCGCGCCGCCTACCTCGCCGGGTTCGCCTCCACGTCCAATCTCATGGCCGGCCACGTGTACGGCGTCCCCACGGCCGGCACGGCGGCGCACGCGTTCACGCTGCTGCACGACTCCGAGCAGGCCGCGTTCGAGGCGCAGATCGCCTCCCTGGGGCCCGAGACCACGCTGCTCGTCGACACCTACGACGTGCCGGATGCCGTGCGGACCGCCGTCGAGCTGGCCGGCACCAAGCTGGGCGCGGTCCGCATCGACTCGGGCGACCTCGCCGCCGCCGCGCAGGAGGTCCGCGAGCAGCTCGACGCGCTGGGCGCCTTCGACACGCGCATCCTGGTCACCTCCGACCTCGACGAGTACGCCATCGCCGCGCTCGCCGCCGCCCCCGTGGACGGCTACGGGGTCGGCACGTCCCTGGTGACCGGGTCCGGCGTGCCGACGGCCGCGCTCGTCTACAAGCTGGTGGCCCGCGAGACGGCCGCGGGCGAGTTGGAGCCGGTCGCCAAGCGCTCGGTCGGCAAGCCGTCGCGCGGGGGGCGCAAGCACGCGTACCGGCTGTTCGACGGCCAGGGCCGGGCGGAGACCGAGCTGATCACCACCTCGGGCGAGGCGCCGGAGGGCGGCGTGCCGCTGCTGCGGCAGCTCGTGCGCGGCGGCGAGCCCGTCGGCAGGGAGCCGCTGGCGGACGCCCGAGCGCGCCACGCCGAGTCGGTCGCGACGCTGCCCCAGGAGGCGCTGCAGATCGGACGCGGGTACGCGGCGATCCCCACCGAGTTCGCCTGACGTATCGTGCCTCTATGGGCACCGCGTTAATCATCGTCGACGTGCAGAACGACTTCTGCGAGGGCGGCAGCCTCGCCGTGGCAGGAGGCTCGCAGGTGGCCGCGGCGATCACCCGCCACGTGGCCGACCACCCCTACGACCACGTCGTGGCCAGCCGCGACTACCACGTCGATCCGGGCGACCACTTCTCCGACCACCCCGACTACGTCGCGACCTGGCCCCGCCACTGCGTCGCCGGCACCCCGGGTGCCGACTTCCACCCGGCGCTGGACGTGGCGGCGGTCGAGGAGGTGTTCAGCAAGGGCGCCCGCACGGCGGCCTACAGCGGCTTCGAGGGCGCCTCGGGCGACGGGGTGAGCCTGGGGGCGTGGCTGGCGGAGCACAAGGTGCACGAGGTGGACATCGTGGGCATCGCCACGGACCACTGCGTGCGCGCCACGGCACTGGACGCGGTCAAGAACGGCCTGGCCGTACGGGTGCTGCTGGACCTGACGGCCGGGGTCGCCCGCCACACCACGGACGCGGCCCTGGCCGAACTCGACGCCGCCGGCGTCACCCTCAAGGGCGCCCCCGCGCTCGGCTGACCCCGTGACGGCCTCTCAACGGCCGTCGGCGGGAAGGACCGTGAAGGCGTCACCCCGGAGCGGCTTCATCGTGCGGAAGTGCCGGTGGTCCAGCGTCAGCACCCGAGTGGTGCCATGCCGGGCCGCGACCAGCGCGACGGACGCGTCGGTCAGCCCGATCCGCATGTCGGCGTACTGCTCGGCGATGTTCGCCGCGCGTCTCACGTCGTCCGCCGACATGGCCACCAGTTCGTAACCGCCCGCACCGATGTCCCGGAGGAATTGCAGCTCTCGCCGGACGCCGGCGAGCTTGAGGATCATGTAGTCCGTCTCAGCGAGGACGAACGGGGAGAGGAGCAGTGGCCCCTCCTCCGTCTCCAACACATGACGCGCTTCCTTGTGAAACGGCTGCTCGGGACCGATGGCGGCGAGCAGCCCGCTGGTGTCGAGGACCAGCATCAGGCGAGCCCGTCCTCGCCGAAGCCCTCGGTGAGGATCTCATCGACGCGTTCGGCCGTGAGCGTCTCGCCGCCGAGCTCGAAAACGGGAAGCCTGGGCCGAGGACGCTCAGCGAGGGCCTCCTCCACCAGCGCCCGCCGGATGGCGTCACGCATGTAGTCCTCTTCGGTCATCCTGTGCACTCGGGCCGCCTCCGCGACCCGCTGCTGGATGTCCTCCGGAAGGTACAGGCTCACTTCAGGCACCCCTCCAAGGTAACCCGGCGTCCCTTCGACGCCTCTCGCCACGCAACGTACACGATCGACAACGGAAAGTTCAGGGGATCGTCAAGCCGGAGCGGCCGCGCCGAGGGAGAAGTAACACGGAGAGTCACGTGTCTCATCCCGGTGTGAGGTCTCTTCATGCTCGCCTTCTCTCTCGGACTGGCCTGGCTCGTCCTCGGCCCGTTCAGCCTGTGGGTCCTCGTGTCCGGCCGGGCCTGGGCCCGGGCCGGCGCGGTGCTGGCGCTGACGATGCTGGAGGTGGCGACGATCGCCACGAACGCCGTCCGCTTCCCCTTGCCCGATCCCCACGGCGGGGCCGTTGCGGCGCCCCCTGAAGCGCGGGCGGAGTGCGCCGAGCGGGAGCCGCTGCCCCGGACGGGCCGGGTGGAGGGGCGGCGCGGCGGGCTCGTCCTGTCCTGGCCGGCGGCGGCCGGGGAGTGCGCCACAGCCGACGTGGTGCTGCGGGCCGAGGGGCGCAGGCTCAAGGTGTGGCTCCACGAGGGGCCCGCGCCGGGCTCGGCACCGGGCTCGGCCGCTCCGGGCGCGAGCGGCGACGCCGGCTCAGTGGGCCCGGGCGGCACACGAGGCTCCCATGGCGCGAGCGGCTCAGTCTCGGGCGCCCCGGGCTCGGGGGGCGCGGGCTCGGGGGGCGCGGGTGGGCGGAGTGTGCCTGTGCGGGTCGAGGAGGGTGAGGCGTCGCTGCGGGTGCCGCTCACGGCGGCGGGGGTCCGTCCGGCCCAGGCCTCCGGCGACGCGGGGCACGGACACGGGCACCTCGGCCGTTACGTGCTGATCGACGGCCGGACCGGCCACCGCATCCCCGCCCCCGACGGCTCCGACGGCTCCGACGGCTCCGACGACCTGAACGCCCCGGACGCCGCCACCAACCACGGAAACACCGGCGCCCACGACGCCCCTGACGCCTCGAAGGCCCCGGGCGCGGATCACCGGCGCGCCACCTGAGGTCCGGGCCAGGACGCCACGCGCCCGGCCCGCCCGCCGGGCCGGGCGCGCTCACCAGACACACGGCCGCCCGTACGTGAGACGGCGGACGGCCGCTCGCTGAGACGGCGGACGGCCGTACGTGAGACCGCGGACGGCCTCCCCCATCGTGGGACTGCGGGCGGCCGGACAGGTCAGCGGCGCTGGGTGGCCCAGTGGCGGATCTTGTCGATGCGTTCCTGGATCTGCTCGGCCGTCGCCTGGGCGATCGGCGGGCCGCCGCAGGCGCGGCGCAGGTCCGAGTGGATGACGCCGTGCGGCTGGCCCGTGCGGTGGTTCCAGGCGCCCACGAGCCCGTTCAGCTCCCGCCTCAGCTCCGCGATCCGCTCGTGCGGCGCCAGCTCGGGCGGCGCCTCGTCCTTGGGCTCGCGGCGCCTGGCCGCCTGCTGGTCCGACTGACGCTTGCGCAGCAGCGTGGCCACCTGGTCCGGCTCCAGCAGCCCCGGCAGGCCGAGGAAGTCCTCCTCCTCGGCGGAGCCGACCGCGGCCCCCGTGCCGAACTCGCCGCCGTCGAACAGCACCCTGTCGAACGTCGCCGACGTCTCCATCGTCTCGAACGGCAGCTCGTCGCCCAGGACGTCGGGGTTGTCCTGCTTGCGGTTGGCCTGCTCCAGGAGGCTGTCGTCGAGGCCGTCCTCGGGCGGGCGGCGGTTGAGGACGTGGTCGCGCTCCACCTCCATCTCGTTGGCCAGCCCCATGAGGGTCGGCACCGAGGGGAGGAACACCGAGGCGGTCTCGCCGCGCTTGCGGGCCCGGACGAAGCGCCCGACCGCCTGGGCGAAGAACAGCGGGGTCGAGGTGGAGGTGGCGTAGACGCCGACGCACAGGCGCGGGATGTCGACGCCCTCCGACACCATGCGGACCGCCACCAGCCAGCGGTCCTGCGAGGCGGCGAACGCCTTGATCTTCTTGGACGCGCCCGGGTCGTCGGAGAGCACGACCGTGGCGCCCTCGCCGGTGATGGCGCGCAGGTGGCGGGCGTAGGCGCGGGCCGTCTCGTGGTCGGTCGCGATGACCAGGCCGCCGGCGTCGGGCACGCCGCGCCGCACCTCGGTCAGCCGCCGGTCGGCGGCCTGCATGACCTGCCTGATCCAGTCGCCCTTGGGGTCGAGCGCGGCCCGCCACGCCTGCGAGAGCTGGTCCTTCGTGAGCGGCGTACCGAGCGTGGCCGCGATCTCGTCACCGGCCCGCGTGCGCCACTTCATCTCGCCGGAGTACGCGAGGAAGATCACGGGACGGACGACGCCGTCGTCGAGGGCGGGGCCGTAGCCGTAGGAGTAGTCGGCGACGCTGCGCTTGAGACCCTCGGCGTCCTCCTGGTAGCCGACGAAGGGGATGGGGTTGTCGTCGGAGCGGAACGGCGTGCCGGTGAGCTGGAGCCGCCGGGTGGCCGGCTCGAACGCCTCACGGATGCCGTCGCCCCACGACTTGGCGTCGCCGGCGTGGTGGATCTCGTCGAAGATGATCAGCGTCTTGCGGGCCTCGGTGCGCGCCCGGTGCAGGGCCGGATGCATGGCGACCTGGGCGTAGGTGACGGCGACGCCGATGTAGTCGCGTGAAGTGGTGCCCTGGCTGTTCTTGAACTCGGGGTCGATGCCGATGCCGACCCGGCTCGCGGCGTCGGCCCACTGCCGCTTGAGGTGCTCGGTGGGGGTGACGACGGTGATCGCCTTGATCACTCCCCTGGCCAGCAGGTCACTGGCGATCCGCAGGGCGTAGGTCGTCTTGCCCGCGCCCGGGGTCGCCACGGTGAGGAAGTCACGCGGCTCAAGCCTGGTATAGAGGTCGAACGCCTCCTGCTGCCATGCCCGGAGCTTCTGGGCGGTGCCCCACGCGGCACGGTCGGGATAGGAAGGCGATAGGTGGGACGCGGCGAAGGTGCTCACCGCATCACCTCTGGGGTTCGTGTGCTTCGCTCTCTCACAGTGACCCAAGGGTAATCGGGCACACCGACAAGACGTGCCGTGCACCGCGGATCCTGGCCAAGGTCGTCCTTGCGTGCTAATGGGCGTCAGGTGGCTTTCAGGTGGCTTATCGCACGCTCGCCAGCAGCGCGTCCAGCGCCTGTCTGCGTGCGGGTTCCTCGGGTTGGAGCAGCCCGACGACGAGCACCGCGCCGCCGTCGCGGGTGAGCAGGATCACTCTCAGGTACGCGGGCCGGTTCACGACGTCCTGGTACTCGGCGCGCAGGGCGCGGGTGTGCCCGCCGGTCAGGTTCCTGTCCTCGACGACGCCGACCCGGTCTCCCTTGAGCAGGAGCCGGGAGTACAGCTCGGCGGCCTGGGCCGCGGCCTTCCTGGGGTCGCCCACCGGTTCGCCGACCGGCCTGGCCATGACGAGGGCGCCGTCGCCGTCGCGGGCGACCGAGGTGAACCCGGTCACCGGCGGCACCGCCCCCGCGTGCCACCCGTCGGGCAGCGGGATGACGACCTTGGCCCGGGTGTCGGCCAAGGTCTCCTGCCGGGCCTCGGGGCCGTCCGTCCGTCGCAGGGCGGTCACGCCGAGCAGGGCCACGGCGGCGACGGTGGCCAGCAGCGCGAGCGCCGTGCCGGCCCGCCGCCAGAGGTGGCCGCCCACTCTCCCGGGCGGGCCGGGGTCGGCGGGCGCGCCGTACATGCGGGCGGAGGGCGGCAGGGAGTCCCACGGGCGGCGCCCGTCGTCCCTTCCGTGCTCCTGCCAGTCGTCCTCCTGGTCGTCGAGGTCTTCCGGGCCGTCCCAGGCGTCGGTCCCAGGGGGCTCCTCGCGGCGGGGCCGGCCCGTGAGCCAGTGGGAGAGGCCGCCGCGGCCCGGGGCCGGAAGGGCGTCCTCCGCGGCCCGTACCGTCCTGGGGCCCCACGGGCGTTCCGTGGAGTCGTCACCCGCTCCCGGCTTCCGGCGGAAGACGGGTGCCCAGGTTCCGTGCTCCAGGTCCGGATCGTCGTCCTCCGGGCCCCAGAACTCCTCGTCCGGCTCCTCCTCCCGGACGGCGCGCACGTCCCTCCGGGCGGCGGGCGTCGTCTTCCGGGGAGCGGGCGCTTCGTCCTCAGCCTCGGACTGAGGGTCCCGGGGCGGGTCCGGTACGGCTCTCACGGGCGGGTACGGCGGCCGGCTCCGCCCGGAGCCCCCGGCAGGGCCCGGCACGCCCGTCACCGGAGGGTACGGCGGCTCGCCCGCGCGTCCCCGGGCCGGGGCGCCCGTCCAGTCCTGGGGAGCGGTGCGGCGGTGCCTGGCCCCCGTGCTCGGCGGCCAGACCAGGTGGTCGTCCTCCATGGCACCTCCTGGCGCTGTCCTATCACTCCTCGCGCTCGAGATCTGGCGAACCGTGACCGCTGTGACAGGTGGGGCGGAAAGAGTCGGACGGCGGCGTCAGCGGACGCGGGAGGCGAGCAGGGTGGTGCAGAGCGCGAGGGCGCCCATGAGGCAGCAGATGACGATGTACCCGCGCGCGATCTCCGCCGGGCTGTGCCCGATCACGTTGATCAGCGCGCCGCCCACCCCGAGCGCCAGGGCGGACCCGAGCATGTCCGTCACCGACAGCGCGGCGCTGTTGGCTCCCTGCTCGTTGAGCGGCGACTGCTTCAGCGCGGTGACGCTGACCGTGGTCATCCCGAGGCCCATGCCGAACCCCGCGATCACCCACGCCGGCACCGCGACCCACCCGGTGACGCCCGGCACCGCCGCGAGCAGCGCCAGCAGCACCCCGGCCGTGACGCAGGCCGCGCCCAGCCGCAACCGCCGGTGCGGCTCGGCGGTGCGCCGGCTCTGCAGGAACGATCCGGCCGACCAGCCGAGCGCGCCGATGGTCAGCGCGATGCCCGCGGCCGTGGGGTCGAACTTCTTGACGGACTGGAGGGCGAGCGGGATGAAGGCGTTCACGCCGAAGAACGGCGCCGAGAACATGCCCCGCATCATGATGGTCGTGGGCAGCCCCCGGCCGAACCGCAGCGCGCCGGGCGGCAGCAGCCTGCTCAGCCCGTACCCGAGGAGGGCGAGGCCCGCGACGGCGGCGACCGCGCTGGGCAGCGGCATGACGTGCAGCCCGTTCACCCCGTACAGCAGCACGCCGGCGCCGCCCGCGGCCGAGGTGGCGGCGATCGTCATGGGGAGCGGACGCGACCGCGGGCCCTCCGGCGGCGCCGTCTCCTCCTCCGCGGTCCGCGGGCGCAGCGCGGGGATCAGCATGACGAGGGCGGGCACGACGAGCGGGACGATGCCGTAGAACACCCACCGCCAGCCCCACTGGGCGGCGACGAACCCCGCCACGGCGGGGCCGACCATGGCGGGCACCACCCAGGCGGCCGACAGCGCCGCGAAGACCTTGGGCCGCATCGCCGCCGGGTAGACCCGGGCGATCATCACGTAGAGGGCGACGATCGTGGAGCCCGCGCCGAGCCCCTGCACGGCCCTGGCGACCAGGAACATCGTCTTGCCGTCCGCGGCCCCGGCCAGCACCATGCCGGTGACGAACAGCACGAGGCCGAGCAGGAACGGCGCCGTGTAGCCGCGCCGGTCCGACCACAGGCCGGACACCACGTTGGCGAACAGGCTGGCGATGAGGAAGGCCGAGAAGCTCACCCCGTACAGGTCGAGCGCCTGGAGCTGGCGCGAGACCTCCGGCATGACGACGCCGACCGACATGCCCTCGAAGGCGACGAGCGTGACGACGAGCAGGATGCCGACGGTCGGTGCGCGGTAGGCGGCGCCGAGGATGCCGGTGCGGGAGTCGTATGGAGTGTCGAGTGCCTTCGGTCCTGTCACCGGGACATCCTAAGTGTGCGGCGATCGCCCGGCGAGGCGGCCTCCGCTTCCGACCCGGGCCGCCGCCTGGGCGGGCGCGGGCTCCCGGTAGACGGCCCACATCTCGCGCATCCGCGCGGCCTGACCCTGGGTGAACTCCCACATGCAGGGATCTTTGGCGTAGTCCATGAAGTTGTGGAACGGGTCGGGCCGCCCGTCGGGCAGGCAGGTGTCCTTCGACTCGGGGCATCCCTCGGTGGGCCTCGCCTCCGGCGCGGTGTCCTCGATGCCGTCGCCGGGGGTCTCGCAGCCGTTCTCGAAGGTGTGGAAGAGGCCGAGCCAGTGGCCGATCTCGTGGACGGCGGTGTAGCCGCGGTCGTAGTCGGCGAACGTGCCGCCGGGCAGCGTGCGCCAGTCGATGACCACGCCGTCGATCTGCGGGTTGTCCTTGTACCAGTACGGATACGTGGAGAAGCCGAGGACCTGCCGGTCGAGCTGGGCGATGTAGAGGTTGAGCGTCTCGGGGCCGCCCCTGCGCAGCGCCTGCTTCATGGCCTGCTCGTTGGTGGTGGGGTCGGCGAACCAGTCGGCGTTGCGCACGAGCCGCGCCCCGGCCAGGCGGAAGGTGACGCCGGAGTCCGCGCCGCCGAACCGGCCGGAGTAGGCGTCCCTGAGTGTGGCGAACTGGGCCTTGACGGCGGCGGTGGACGCGCGGGTGACGCCGTCGGTGAGGACGTGCACCCAGACGGGCACGGTGACGTGCTCGGGCGCCCGGGTGCCGGCCAGGCCCTTGTCCAGCTCGGTGAGGACGCGGCCAACGTCCTGGGGGCGCGGCTGGCGCGGCTCGGGGCCGCGCCGGGTGTCACGGCCGAGCCGGGCGGCGGGCTCGCAGCCCGCCTGGCCGCCGGTGTCCGGCGCCCGGGCGGGACGGATCGCGGCCTCGCCGCGGTGCGGCGGCGCCAGACCGGCCGCCAGCAGGCATGCCAAAGTGACGGCGGTCGCGCGCCGGGCCATGCAATCCCCCGTTACTGATCGAGTTGGTCAGATCACCGACCGTAACTCGACGGGAGAGGATCACACGTGAGCAACACTCACTGGTTCTTGTCGTCGCCCGGGCCGCCGCCCGGCGGGAGACCCTCGTAGATCTCCTTGCACTCCGGGCACACCGGGTACTTCTTCGGGTCGCGGCTGGGCACCCAGACCTTGCCGCACAGGGCGCGGATCGGCGTGCCGGTCACCATGCTCTCGGTGATCTTGTTTCTGTCCGCGTAGTGCGAGAACCGCTCGTGATCGCCGTCGCCGTGCGACGTCCGCGGCGTCGTTTCCTGCTCGGGGAGGATCTTCGTACTCACCCCACCGAGTCTATGCCCCGCGTCCTCCTGCACCGGGCAGCCGTACGGCCCCCGCCAGGAGCCGTTCTCCTTGCGGGGGCCGTACGGGACAGGCGGGGACGTCGTCAGCCCACGTGGACCGGCGCGCCCGGCTCGGACTTGCGGCCCGCCTTGACGAACAGCGTGAGGGCCGCCGTCAGCAGCGCGACGCCGGTGCTCACGAGGAACGCCAGGTGCATGCCGTCCATGAACGCGTTGTGGATGGCCGGCCCGAGCGTCTGCTGCAACTGCGCGGGCGTGCCCGGCGGGAGCCCGCCGAACGCGGCGGCCTTCTCCAGCAGCGACATCTGCTCGGCCGGGATCTTCTGGGCGGCCGGGCCGAGGTAGCCGGGCAGCTTGCTGGAGATCTCGGCGGCCATGACGGCGCCCAGGATGGCGGTGCCGAGCGCGCCGCCCACCTGCATGGCCGACTGCTGCAGACCGCCCGCGACGCCGCTGAGCTCGATCGGGGCGTTGCCCACGATGATCTCCGTGGCGCCGACGAAGACCGGCGACAGGCCGAACGCCAGCAGGACGAACGGGATGCCGCTCTCGATGAACGAGGCGTCGATGCTGAGCTGCGACATGAGGAACATCGCCGACGCGGTGATCACCAGGCCGATGGCCATCGTGATCTTCGCGCCGAGCCGGCCGATGAGCATGCCGGCCAGCGGCGAGGCGACGATCATGCCGGCGCTCATCGGAAGCATGCGCAGGCCGGCGTCGAGCGGGCTGAGGCCGTGCACGCCCTGGAAGAAGAAGCCCAGGAAGAACATCGCGCCGAACATGGCGAACGCGACCATCATCATGAGCACGGTGCCGATCGAGATCGACACGTTGCGGAACAGGGAGAGCGGAACCAGCGGCTGCTTGGCCTTGCTCTGCCAGAAGATGAACCCGGCGACCAGCACGGCGAAGCCGACGAGGAAGCCGATGGTCTTGGTGTCGCCCCAGCCCCACTCGGGGGCCTTGATGATCGACCAGACGAGGGCGAACATCGCGCCGGACAGCAGCACCACGCCGAGCCAGTCGATGCGGGCGAGCGTCTGCGAGCGGTTCTCCTTGATGAGGAGCAGGCCCATCAGCAGCGCCACGATGCCGACCGGCGCGTTGATGAAGAACACCGACTCCCAGCTGACCTTCTCGACCAGCACGCCGCCCACGATCGGACCGGCGGCGCTGGACAGGCCGATGATGGCGCCCCAGGCGCCCATCGCCTGGTTGAGCTTCTCGCCGGGGAAGGCCCCGCGCAGCAGCGCCAGCGCGGCCGGCTGGAGCAGCGCGCCGAACAGGCCCTGCAGGACGCGCAGCCCGATCAGGGCGCCCACCGGGGACAGGCCCGGGACGACGTCGGCCAGCTCCTGGCTGAGGCCGATGCCGACCGACGAGAGCGCGAACCCGGCCACGCCGATGAGGAACACCCGCTTGTGGCCGAACAGGTCACCGAGCTTGCCGGCGGTGATCAGGAAGACCGCCAGAGCCAGCAGGTAGCCGCTGGTGACCCATTGCAGGTCGGACAGCGAGGCACCCAAATCGTGCTGGATGACCGGGTTGGCGATGCCTACCACGGTCCCGTCGAGCATCACCATGATGACGCCGAGGCTGACCGCCAGCAGCACGAGCCATGGATTGCTCCCCGCCCCCGTGGCACCGGACTCCGGTGCCGGCGGCGCGTCAACCGCCTTCGTGTGCGCCATGAAACCCCCTCAAACACATGTGTCCCACACCGGGACATAGATCTCTTTAGCCTCGGGTAATCTATGTCAGTCGATGAAAGATCACAAACCGTTTAAAAAAGTCAGGCCGCGACTTATGACACAATGTGACACGAAGATGTCGAGGGAGTGACGTGCATGGGTCTGCGGGAACGCAAGAAGGAGAAGACGCGCCTGGCGATCCTGGACGCCGCGCTGGACCTCTTCCTCGAACAAGGGTACGACTCCACCACCGTGGAGCAGATCGCGGGGTCGGTCGACATCTCGCCCCGGACCTTCTTCCGCTACTTCACCAGCAAGGACGCCGTCGCCTTCTGGTTCCACGAGCACGGCGAGGAGGTCATGCTGGAGGCCCTGCGTTCCCGGCCGGCCGGAGAGCCCCCGTTCGCCTCCATGACGCACGCGCTGCGCGCCGTGCTGCGCGACATGCAGGACTCAACTCCCGAGGACGCCCAGAGATTCCTCAAGCTGCGCAGGCTGCTGGACGACCACCCGCACCTGGTCGGCCTGACCGTGGCCAGGGGCGCCGAGACGGAGCGGCACCTGGCCGCCGAGATCGCCGCGCGCCGGGGCGCCGACGTGACCACGGACCGGGTGTCGCACCTGGTCGTGGCCATCGCCATGTCGTCGCTGCGGGTCGGGTTCGAGTGCCCGCCGGGCCGGCGGCCCGAGCTGTCGCAGGTCGTCCAGCAGATGGAGGAGACGCTGGAGCTCGTGGAGAGCATGATGCGCCCCGGCTGGGACACGGGCGATCCGGCCGCTCCGGCGGATCGACCCGAATCGGGGAACGCCTAGCAGGTCAGTTCATCGTCGGGTCGTCCGGGCAGTTGGCCACGAACGCCAGCTCGCCGCGCTGCCGCCGCAGCACGTGGCGCCAGAGCGAGCGCGGGTCGGTGTGGAAGGTGTCGCCGACCTCCGAGTCGACGACGTACCACGCCCCCTCGGCGATCTCGCTCTCCAGCTGGCCGGACGTCCACCCGGCGTACCCGGCGAAGATCCGCATCTGCGAGATCTCGCCCTGGAGGATCTCGGGCGGCGCGTCCAGGTCGACGGTGCCGAGCCGCGAGACGGACGGCGTCCCCGCGTGGAGGCGGCGCCATCCCAGGGGCTCCTCGCCGCTGGGGACCGCGGCGAGGGCCAGCGCGCTGTCGGTCTGCACCGGGCCGCCCTCGAACAGCACCGGCGGCCCCGTCACCAGGGGGTCCCACACGGGCAGCACCTGGGTCACGGAGATCTCGCTCGGCCGGTTGAGCACCACACCCAGGGTGCCGCCCTCGCTGTCGTGTTCGAGGATCAGCACGACGCTACGCCGGAAGTTGGGGTCATCGAGAAGCGGCGTCGCCACCAACAGACCGCCGACGTAGATCGCTTCCGCCATACATCCATCATGAAGGGTCACCCGCGTATCTCGCTCCCCTGGTCCGGCGTTGTGACGTTTTGCGGCTCCACGAACACGCGACGTGCGGGGCGTCCGCGTCTGAAACCACGCGGACGGCGGCACGGCGGAGGCCGGGTCCCGGCTGCTCGAACCCGCCCGGCTCGGCGCCTTGGACCTGCCCGACCGCCTCGTGATGGCGCCCATGACCCGCAACCGCGCCGGGGCCGACGGCGTCCCCGGGGAGCTCATGACCGCCTACTACGCGCAGCGCGCCTCCGCCGGGTTGATCATCGCGGAGGCCGGCACGCCGAACGCCGTGGGCCAGACGTATCCGAACATCCCCGCCATCCACCGCCCGGCGCACGTGGCCGGGTGGCGGCGGGTCACCGGCGCCGTGCACGCGGCGGCCGGCGACAACCCGGCTCGGGTGACGGGCAGCGGTCACGGAAGGTCCGGTCAAGGGGGCGGCGTTACGGCGGCGCGCCCCCATCCGGTCAGCGGCTGTCTCCCTGGAGGCCCCCAGCCCCGTACGGCGACCGGGGCCTGCCAGGCTGTGCCGTGGAAGACGATCGCCTCTATGCCTCGGTGAAGCCGCGCGCGCGGCCGCCGGCGGACTCGCGGACCGCCGCCGCGACCGCGCCCGCCACGTCCGGGTGGAACACGCTCGGGATGATGTAGTTGGGACCCAGCTCCTCGGGCGTCACGACGGCGGCCAGCGCCCCGGCGGCGGCCAGCAGCATCTGCGTCGACACCTCCGTGGCCTGCGCGTCCAGCAGCCCCCGGAAGACGCCCGGGAAGGCCAGCACGTTGTTGATCTGGTTGGGGTAGTCGGAACGGCCCGTCGCCACCACGGCCGCGTGCTCGCGGGCGTCGTCCGGCGAGACCTCCGGCTCCGGGTTGGCCAGGGCGAAGACCACCGCGTCGCGCGCCATCGTGGCGACGTCGTCGCCCGTCAGGATGCCCGGCGCCGACACCCCCACGAACACGTCCGCGTCCTTGACCGCGCCGCGCAGGTCGCCGGAGTAGCCCTCGGCGTTGGTGTGCTCGGCGATCCACCTCAGCGACTCGTCGAGGTCGTCGCGGCCCTTGTGGACGGCGCCGAGGTAGTCGCAGACCACGACGTTGCGGGCGCCGGCCGCGAGCAGCAGCCGCAGCACCGCGTTGCCGGCCGCGCCGGCCCCCGCCATGGTGATCCGCACGTCCTCGATGGACTTGCCCACCACGCGCAGCGCGTTGGTGAGCGCGGCGAGCACGCAGATGGCCGTGCCGTGCTGGTCGTCGTGGAAGACCGGGATGTCGAGCAGCTCGCGCAGCCGCCGCTCCACCTCGAAGCAGCGCGGCGCCGAGATGTCCTCCAGGTTGATGCCGCCGAAGCCGGGCGCGATGAGCTGCACGGTCCGGACGATCTCGTCGACGTCCTGCGTGTCGAGGCAGAGCGGCCAGGCGTCGATGCCGGCGAAGCGTTTGAACAGCGCCGCCTTGCCCTCCATGACCGGCAGCGCCGCCTCCGGGCCGATGTTGCCGAGGCCCAGCACCGCCGAGCCGTCCGTGACGACCGCGACCGTGTTGCGCTTGATGGTCAGCCGGCGCGCGTCCTCCTTGTTGCGGGCGATCGCCAGCGAGACCCGGGCCACGCCCGGCGTGTACGCCATGGACAGCTCGTCGCGGTTGCGCAGCGGCACCTTCGACACCATCTCGATCTTGCCGCCGAGGTGCATGAGGAAGGTCCGGTCAGAGACCTTGTGGATGACGACGCCCTCGACGGCCTCCAGCTGGTCGACGATGGCCTGGGCGTGGTCGGTGTCGCGCGCCGCGCAGGTGACGTCGATGCGGAGCTTCTCGTGGCCCGCGTTGGTGACGTCGAGGGCGGTGACCACGCCGCCCGCCGACTCTACGGCGTGGGTGAGCTGGCTGACGGCCTTGCCGCCTGCCGGCACCTCCAGCCGCACAGTGATGGAGTACGACACACTCGGGACGGTCGCCACGTCAATCGCTCCTTCGGGCCTGACCAAGAAGTTCTCCTATGGTAGGGGGAACACGGTCAGGCCGACGCCCCGGCCGTCGTCACGGGTGTGCGGAGCCCGTCGTCACCGGTGGGGAGAGCGCGGTCAGGACAGCGCTTCGGCCGCCGTGACGATCAGATCGACACAGGCCGGCACGGGGATGCTCGTGCTGTCGATCACGAGGTGGTAGAGGCTCGGGTCGGCCGCGTCGGCCCGGTAGAAATGGCGCACGTAGGCGGTGCGGGCGCGGTCGTTGCGCTCGATCATCTTGAGGGCCTCGCGCTCGTTGAGGTCCCTCAGCGTGGCCGTCTGGAGCACCCGTCGCCGCAACGGCGCGTCGAGCCGCACGTGCAGGGCGCCGGGATGGTCGGCGAGCACGATCGCGCCGGCCCGGCCCAGGAAGACGCCGCCCTGGGCGCGGGCCATCTCCTGGAGCACCTGCTCGGTGCGCCGGACGAACTCCTCGGGAGCCAGGGGCATGGCGCCCGCCATGTACACGTCCACGCCGCCGAAGGTCACCGTGGGCAGCCGCATCGCCCCCGCCAGCAGCCTGGCCAGGCCGTGCGCGGCGCGGTCGTCGTGGGCCAGCGCCTCCTCCAGGGTGCAGCCGAGCTCCTCGGCCACGGCGCCGGGGATCGCCCGGTCGACGAACGGCACGCCGAGGCACTCGGCCACGGCGGGGCCGATGTGGCCGCCCGCCGTGCCGTACGTCGCCGAGATGGTGACGACCCGCACACCCTCAGGTTAGAACAGCTCGAAGGTCAGAACAGCGCGTTGGCCAGGGCCCTGCGCGCTTTGGCCAGGGACGGGTCCTCGGCCGGGAGCGTCTCGAACAGGCCGAGCAGGTGGCGCCGCGCCCTGTCGCGCTCGTCGCCGGAGGTGCGCTTGACGACGGCCACGACGCGGGCGAACGCCTCGTCGACCGAGCCGGACAGCATCTCCATGTCGGCGGCGAGCAGGTGGGCGTCGATGTCGGCCGGGTCGGCCAGCCGCCGCTGCACGTCGGCCGGGTCGGCGCCGGTGGTGCGCTTGATCAGCCGGACGCCCGCCAGGCCCATCTTGGCGTCCTCGTCGCTGGGCACGCGGGCCAGCAGCCGCTCGTAGGCGGTCTCGGCCGCGTCGAGGTCGCCCTGCTCGATGGCCTGCTCGGCGGCCAGCAGGTCGGGATCGGCCGGAGGCGCCTCGGGCGCCTGCTCGCCGTCGCCGTCGCCCTGGGCCGGCCTGGCGTCGGGGTTGGCCTCGTAGAACTGCTCGACCGCGCCCATCAGCTCGTCGAGCCAGCGGCGCACCTCCTGCTCGGGCAGCACCTGCTGGAAGCCGGTCACCGCCTGCCCCTGGAAGACGGCGAGCACGGTCGGCACCGCCTGCACGCGCAGCGCCTGCGCGATCTGCGGGCTGGCGTCGACGTTGATCCTGGCCAGGACGGCCCGGCCACCCATGGACCCGACCACCTTCTCCAGCACGGGACTCAGCTGGGCGCTGCCCGGCGCCCGCGGCGACCACAGGTCGAGCACGACGGGCACGCTCATCGAGCGGTCGATGACGTCGGTCGTGAAGGTCTCCTCGGTCACGTCGACGATCGAGGCCGAGGAGGCCGCCTGCGGGCCCGCGGTCTCCCGCCGGGCCTGCGCGTCCAGAGCCTGCTTGCGCGCGCCCAGGTCCACCGCTCCGTAGAGCGACCCGGGCCTAGAGAAGTCCGCCATGCTCCTCATCTTGCCGCATGCCACGACGCGGGAGCGCCAGCGAGGGCCGCCGTCCGCCACGGGCCGAATCCGGACGCCGCGCGCCCGCACCGCCGATCACTCCCCGAAGTCGCCCGCGGCCACCCGGAGCGTGCGCAACTGGTCGAACATGGCGTGCAGCTCGTCCTCCCCGTACATCGACAGGCCGAAGTCGCCCGCCATCAGGTCGGCCGTGGCGCGGCGCACGACGTCGCGGCCCGCGTCGGTGATCTCCGCCAGCACGCCGCGGCCGTCCTTGGGGTTGCGCATGCGGCTGACCAGTCCGGACCTCTCGAGCCGGTCAACGGTGTTCGTGACGCTGGTCGGATGCACCATGAGACGCTCTCCGATCTTCCACAGCGGGAGCGCCCCCGTCCTGCTGAAGGTCAAGAGCACCAGCGCCTCGTACCTCGCGAAGGTCAAGTCGTACGGCTTCAGGAGCGAGTCAAGTTGCGACAGGAGGATCTGATGCGCTCTCATGATCGAAGTGACGGCGGCCATGGCGGAAGAGGGTCCGAAGTGAACACGCCAGGTCTGCGCGGCGCGTTCGATGGGATCGAACGGCAGGTTGAGCGGCTTCGGCTGCGACACAGCGCTACGGTAGCGCGCCGCTCGTCCCCATTCGTCTGGTTACTCTGAGCTATCGCATTCACTGCTTGGCCAAGAATCCGGACGTCAATCATCACGCTCAGTTATGGTTCTCGCATCAAACGGTGACGCGGACACCAAGTCCATCGGCGGTGGGGACCTGCCGGACTGCTGACGTTCCGCGTTCGCCTACGGGGCACGGGGGGTGCTTGATGGACTTCAAGGGGAGATCGCGTGCGTGAGCACGCGGGCGTCACACGTGAGGAACTGAAACAGAGCGCGGCCGTCACCGTCGCCGTGCTCATGGCGCTCGGTCTGGCCGCGGCATGGAGCGTCCTGATCCCTGGCGTGGACGCGTGGGAGAACATCGTGGCCGCGGTCATCGGCTCGCTCCGGCTGACCGGGCCCGTGGCGGCCGGTTTCGCCGCCTGGGTGGCGCTGCGCAAGCGGAAGGCGCTGCGCGGCCGGACGATCGGCGCGTGGCGGGCGCTCAAGGCACCGCTGGCGATCGTGGTGGTGGTGCTCGGGTCGTTCGCCGCGACCGTGCTGGTGCTGGCGGTCAAGACGGTCCTCACCGAGCAGGCCGGGCCGCTCGGCCTGCCGGGGCTGGGCGTGGGCATGGCCGGGCTGGCGCTCTACTCGGTGATCGGGTGGGTCGCGGGCTGGTTCGCGCCCGTGGCGATCATGCCGCCGCTGGCGGGGCTGGGCTGCTACCTGCTGTTCAGCCGGCTCGCCGCCGGCGGTGGCTGGACCGACCGGCTCACTCCGAGCGCCGGCCGGCCGTACGACCTGTTCCAGATGAGCGGCGGCGCGGCGTTCCTCGACCAGACGATCTGGCTGCTCGGCATCACGACGGCGCTGCTGCTCGGCTGGGCCGCGATGGTGACCCGGCAGGCGCTGGTGCTGGCCTGCGCGCTGCTGGCCGTGCTCGCGGCCGGCACCGGGGTGGCGCGGCTGCTGGGCGCGCCCAAGCCGGCCGCCGCGCAGGACATCGCCTACTCCTGTCAGGAGTGGCCGATCACCGTCTGCCTCCATCCGGCCATGCGGGCGGGCCTGACCGAGCTGGGTGCGGCGTTCACCAAGATCGCTTCGCGGCTGGCGGGCACCCCGGCGGCGTTCACGCGGGTCGAGCAGCGGCCGCTGGAGGACGAGCTGAGGCCGGTGCCCGGACTGGCGCCCATCCACGTGCGCGACCTGTCGGCGGGCTTCGCGGACGAGGCGTCGTACGAGTACGTCGAGTCGCTGGCGGCCAAGTGCACCGGCACCCCGGCCGACGGCTACCGGGAGATCGTGATGGCGTGGCTGCGGGGCGAGCCGCTGCCCGGAGGGCCGCTGCCGGAGCACGAGTACGCGGCGGCGTGGTTCTCCGGGCTGAGCGAGCACCAGCGGCGCGAGTGGCTGCGCATGTTCTTCAGCGACTTCCAGTCGTGCAGGCTGTCGAGCACCCACTTCGGCGGCGGCCCCGCCGAGACGCCGCGGGGCCGGTCGGGGGCGGCCCGGGTGGCCACGACCGCGGGCTCCCCCCAGCAGGTGTATCCGGTCTATCCGGACGCGGGCGACGCGCCCGTGACCGACTGGAGACCGTAGATGTCACCAAACGGCTGGCAATGATGATCCACGTCCGGGTAGTCAACACCGTATGACGACATCCCGTACGGCGCCCGCCACGGTCTCACCGGGGCGGCGCCGCAGGTGGCGATACGTGGCCGGCCTGCTGGTCCTCGCGGTCCTGCTCGTGGTCGGCGGCCGGTTGGCGTGGACCTGGCTGGACCCCACCGGCGAGCGGACCATCGACCGCAGCCAGCCCGTCCTGCTCCAGTCCATCAAGGACCTGAGCCGCTTCGAGGCCGCGACCGGCAGCTTCCAGGTCGTGGTCGACCTGGAGAAGGACGCCAACTTCCTGCCCGACGCCGTCAAGGGCACCCGGACGCTGTTCGTGGGGGCGGGCGGCGTCGACGCGTACGTGGACTTCTCGGGGCTCGCGGCCGACGCCGTGACGGTGTCGCCGGACCGGACCCAGGTCACGATCCGCCTGCCGCGCTCCCAGTTGGAGAAGCCCAACCTGGACAACAGCCGCTCGTACGTCTTCGCGCAGCAGCGCGGGCTGCTCGACCGGGTGCAGGACTTCCTGTCGTCCTCGCCGGGCGACCAGAGGGAGGTGTACGTGCTGGCCGAGAAGAAGATCGCCGAGGCGGCGGCCGCCAGCGACCTGCGCAGGCGGGCCGACACCAACACCAAGGCCATGCTGGAGGGGCTGCTGAAGTCGCTCGGGTTCACCAAGGTGACGGTGAAGTTCAGCGACGAGCCGTGACCTAGGCACCCCTAGGTACCTCAGGCCGTGCCCGTCCGTCCATGGGTGTCCAGGGATAAGGCATCCGCCCGATGTGGGCGGACGGGCCTTAGGACGAGTCTTGAGAGTGCAGGCAACAAGCACCTCAAGATCTGGGAGCCGGACTGATGCACGCCGAACTCGAGTACCTCGTCATGAAGAACCGCGCGGAGGAGCTGCGGCGCGTCGCCGACGACCACCGCCTCATCCGTCAGGTGAGCGGCCGCCGGCGGTCGCTGATCTCCAAGCTGTTCTCGTGACCCTCTCCCACGACTGTTAGCTCTCGTCCGGGGACGGGACGCGGATGATCAGGGCGTCGCCCTGGCCGCCTCCGCCGCACAGGCCGGCCGCGCCCAGCCCGCCGCCGCGCCGGCGCAGCTCGTGGGCGAGGGTGAGCACGATGCGCGCCCCCGAGGCGCCGATGGGATGGCCCAGCGCGATGCCGCCGCCGTTGACGTTGACCTTGTCCAGCGGCAGGTCCAGCTCCTTGGCCGACTGGAGCACCACGCTGGCGAACGCCTCGTTGATCTCGACCAGGTCCAGGTCGGCGACCGTGAGGTCCTGCTTGAGCAGGGCCTGCTTGATGGCGTTGGCCGGCTGGGACTGGAGCGAGGCGTCGGGACCGGCGACGTTGCCGTGCCGGCCGATCTCCGCCAGCCACGGCAGGCCCAGCTCCTCGGCCTTGGCGCGCGACATGACGACGACCGCGCAGGCGCCGTCGGAGATCTGCGAGGACGACCCCGCCGTGATCGTGCCGTCGGCCGCGAACGCCGGGCGCAGCTTGGCGAGCGTCTCCGCCGTGGTGTCGCCGCGCACGCCCTCGTCATCCTTGACGACCAGCGGCTCGCCGCGCCGCTGCGGGACCTCGACGGGCACGATCTCGTCCTCGAGGACGCCGTTCTTGACGGCCGCGGCGGCGAGCTGGTGCGAGCGGGCCGACAGGGAGTCCTGCTCCTCGCGGCCGATGCCGAGGCGGGCGTTGTAGCGCTCGGTGGACTCGCCCATCGCGCACTGGTCGAACGCGCAGAACAGGCCGTCGTGGGCCATCGAGTCGACGATCTCGGAGCCGCCGTACTTGACGCCCCTGCGCAGCCCCGGCAGCAGGTGGGGGGCGTTGCTCATCGACTCCATGCCGCCCGCGACGACGATGTCGAACTCGCCCGCGCGGATGAGCTGGTCGGCCAGCGCGATGGCGTCGAGGCCGGACAGGCACACCTTGTTGATGGTGATCGAGGGGACGGTCATGGGGATGCCGGCCCGGACGGCGGCCTGGCGGGAGGGGATCTGCCCGGCGCCGGCCTGGAGGACCTGGCCCATGATGACGTACTCGACGTCCCCGGGCGCCACGCCGGCACGCTCCAGCGCGGCCTTGATGGCGATGCCTCCCAGCTCCACGGCCTGCAGCCCGGACAGCGCCCCGAGGAGCCTGCCGATCGGGGTGCGCGCTCCGGCGACGATGACGGAACCAGACATGGCGACGGCCTCCTGTGCGGGCAAGGGGTTCTTTGACACCATACCCACGGGTGCACGCTCGACGGCTATGGAGGCTGACCACACATGTTCATGCGGATCGACCACATCGGGATCGCCTGTCACGACCTGGAGGAGAAGATCGCGCTCTTCTCCGAGACGTTCGAGCTCAGCGTCGTCGCGCGGGAGGTGAACGAGGAGCAGGGGGTCAAGGAGGCCATGCTGCACATCGCCGACGGCGAGGGCGGCGGCTCCTACATCCAGCTCCTGGAGCCGCTGTCGCCCGACTCCCCCGTCGGCAAGTTCCTCGCGAAGCGCGGCGAGGGTGTGCATCATGTGGCGTTCGGGGTGCCTGATGTGGTTGAGGCGATCGATAGAATCGGCGGGAAAGGCGTACGTGTCCTGGACGAGCGGCCCAGGCACGGCTCGATGGGCTCGCAGATCGCGTTTCTGCATCCGAAGGACGTGGGAGGAATGCTGACGGAGTTGGTCCAGGCGACCAGGTCGTAACAAACGCAAAAAACGTTCATATGTAACTAGTCGCGCAGAAAGTTGGACGGGGCTTCAGACTCGGCACCGGCGGAGTACTCTGGCCTTCCACCGGACATGGGGCCTGCCGTGAGGCACAGGCTCCCGGCTCGGCTGCCCCGAACCCCCCGTCCGGCCCGTGTAGCCGTCTCGACAACCCAGGATCGAGCCTCCATGCAGTCCGACATCGACGCCCAGCTCAACAACTTCTTCGAGGACGCCCCCGCACGCGAGTTCGACGTGGTCCTCCGTGGTTATGACCGTCACCAGGTTCATGATCACCTGAAGCAGCTCGACGGCGAGTTGCGCCAGGCTCGGGAGCAGGTCTCCACCCTGCAGCGCGATCTGTCCGACTCCCAGCGCCAGCTGCAGGAGCAGGAGCGCCCCACCTACTCCGGTCTGGGCGCCCGTATCGAGCAGTTGCTGCGGCTGGCCGAGGAGCAGGCCACCGAGCTGGTTCAGGCTGCGAGATCCGAGGCCAACGAGATCAAGGCGGCGGCCAAGGTCGAGGCCGCCGACATGAGGGCGGCCGCCGAGGCGGAGGCGGCCGAGAAGCGCGCGCAGGCCACCCGCGAGAGCGACGAGATGCGCACCACCGCGGAGCGCGAGGCGGAGGACATCCGCTCGACCGCGCGCCGCGAGGCCGACGAGCTGACCAGCACCACCGAGCGCGAGGTCGCCAAGCTGCGGGCCACCGCCGACCACGAGGTGGCCGAGAAGCGGGCCGACGCCGAGCGTGAGATCGCCAAGCTGCGCACCACCACCGAGCGCGAGGTGGCCCAGCTGCGGGCCTCGACCAAGCGCGAGCGTGACGAGGTGCTGACCACGGCCAAGCGGCAGGCCGACGAGATGCGGGCGCAGGCGCAGCGGGTCCTGGAGGAGTCCGAGGCCAAGCGGGCGCAGGACGAGGCGGAGTTCGAGATCCAGCTCGCGTCCCGGCGTGAGGAGGCGGAGCGCCAGGAGGCGGAGCGCCACGCCACCGCGCAGGCCGCGACGCAGAAGCTGGTCGCCGAGGCCGAGCAGCGCGCCGCGACGGCCGAGTCCCGCGCCACCAAGGCCACCCAGCAGGCCGAGCAGACCCGCCGCGAGGCCGACCTGCACGCCAAGCAGCTGGTCGCCAACTCCCGCAAGAACGCCGACCAGATCGTGTCCGAGGCGAAGTCGAGCGCCGAGACGATCGTCACCGAGGCCAAGAACGAGGCCGAGCGCACCCGCTCGTCCATGCAGCGTCAGGTGGACGAGCTCACCCGCCAGCGCGACAGCATCACCAGCCACCTGGCGCAGCTGCGCCAGCTGCTGGGCGGCGCCGCGCTGCCGGGCATGGAGCCCGAGCCCGCGGTCACGGCGGCCCCGCCGAAGCCCGCGCTGTCGGCGCCGGTCAGCGACAAGCCGCTCGCGCCCGCCCCGGCCGCCAAGCAGGAGGCCAAGGCCGAGGACGACGCGGAGTGGTGGCAGGAGTAGCCCGCATCACCTGGGGGTGAATGACGGCTGAGAGAGCCTGGCGACCGGGTGGTCGCTAGGCTCTCTTTCTGTTGCCGGCCCCTTCCGGGCTCCGGCGCCTGGTCCGCCGCCCCCCGACCTCCAGGAGCCCTCCTTGTCCGCAGACGTCGCGTCCGACGCCGCCCAGGACCCGGCAGCCGACCGGCCGCCGTCCTCCGCCTCCACCCTGCCACCCGAAGGCCCGCCACCCGAAGGCCGGTCGCCCGAAGGCCGGTCGCCCGAAGGCCCGGCTTCTGAAGGCCGGTCACCCGAAGGCCGGTCGCCCGAAGGGCCGACGGCGTACGGGCTGCCGGGCAAGCCGCTGGCTCGCGGGCCGTTCCTGTTCGGGCTGGTCGGCGGGCTCGGTGTGCTGACGGCGATCGCCATCGCGCAGATGGTGGTCGCCTCGCTCAGCGTCATCGTCCTCGTCGTGGTGGCGATGTTCCTGGCCGTGGGGCTGAACCCGGCCGTCGAGGCGTTGCAGCGGCGCGGCCTGGCCCGGCGGGGCGCGATCTCGATCGTGTTCGCCGGCGTCATCGTGGGCTTCGTGCTGTTCGGGCTGGCCGTGGTGCCGCCGGTGAGCAAGGAGCTGGCCGACTTCGTCGCGGCGGTGCCCGGCTACGTGAGCGAGCTGAGCAACCATCCGACCCTGCGCCGGCTCGACGCCGACTACCAGATCCTGCCGAAGCTGGCCCAGTTCGTCACCGGCACGGTCGGCCCGTGGCTGGCCAGCGGCGTCGTCGGGGCGGGGCTGGTGGTGCTCGACGGAGTGTTCACCACGGTGACGCTGCTCGTGCTGATGCTGTACTTCCTCGGCTCGCTGCACACGATCAAGGCGTACCTGCTCAGGCTCGTGCCGGCCTCGCGGCGGGAGCGGACGGCGGCGCTGTCGGAGCAGATCCTGGCCGGCATCGGCGGCTACGTCGCGGGCAACGTGATCATCTCGATCATCGCGGGCGCGCTGACGTGGATCTTCCTGTCGATCCTCGGCGTCAGGTACGCGCTGGCGCTGGCGCTGGTGGTGGCGCTGACGGACCTGATCCCGCTGGTGGGCGCCACCATCGGCGCGGTGCTGGTCTCCGCGGTGGCGCTGCTCCAGTCGCTGCCCCTGGGCATCGCGTGCGCGATCTTCTTCGTCGTGTACCAGCAGATCGAGAACTACCTCGTCTACCCGCGGGTGATGAAGCGCTCGGTGGACGTGACGCCCGCGGTGACGGTGATCGCCGCGCTGGTCGGCGGCGCGCTGCTCGGCATCGTCGGCGCGCTGCTGGCCATCCCGGTCGCCGCCGCCATCGCGCTGATCATCCGGGAGATCGTCCTGCCTCGCCAAGCCGAGGCCTGATCATCCCGTCGTCCCTGATCATCCGGGCGATCGTGCCGCCTCGCCGAGCTCGGACGTGAGGAACTCGGTGACCGCCGCGTTGAACGCCTCGGGCTGCTCGACCGCGCTCAGGTGACCGGCCTTCGGGATGACCTCCAGCCGTCCGTGCGGCGCGGCGCGGACCATGGCCTCCGCCTCGGCGGGCGGCGCCAGCTCGTCCTCCTCCCCCACGATGACGAGCAGCGGCACCTTGAGGGCGGCCAGGGTGGCGGCGGAGTCGGGGCGGGCCGCCATGGCGCGCTGCGCCCAGGCCACCGCCCCGGGCGGCGCGGACTGGACGAGGCCCTTGACCCGGCCCACGACCATGGCCCGCCGATCCTTGGTGGTCGGCCCCATGAGCGCGGGCAGCACGTCGGTGAGGAGCACGTCGGTGCCGCCGGACAGCACCGCCTGGGCGATGCGCTCGCGGTTGTCGCGGGCCGGCTGCGGGTCGGGGCCGGCCTTGGTGTCGGCCAGGACGACGCCGAGGACCCGGTCGGGGTGACGCCGGCAGAAGGCCATCGTCACGTACCCGCCCATCGACAGGCCGCCGACCACCGCCTGGTCGATGCCCTCCTGGTCGAGCAGCGCGGCCACGTCGTCGGCCATCGCGTCCACGGAGGGCTCGTCCTCGCCCAGCCGCGATCCCCCGAAGCCGCGCAGGTCGGGCGTGATGACGCGGCAGGTGGCCGCCAGCCCTTCGCGCTGCGCCAGCCACATGGCGGAGGAGAGGGGGAAGGCGTGGAGCAGTACGACCGGCAGGCCGGTTCCCGCTGATCTCGTGTAGAGCTGCACGATCACACGGTAGACCGGTTCCCTTGGACAATCACTTCACGTCACATACCGATATACCCGGTTATAGACGACCGTTTCCCCGGGTCTACCGGAAAACGACAGGTCAGCTCGCGCCGATGGCCGTGGACCCTCCGTCCACGAAGAGCACCTGACCCGTCACGTACGCCGACGCGTCCCCGGCCAGGAACACCGCCGGATGCGCCATCTCCTCCGGCGTCCCCCAGCGGCGCATCGGAACCCCGCCGACCGTGGCGCGGCTCGCCGCCTCGTCCTCCCACAGGTTGCGGTTGAGCTCGGTGGCCGTCCAGCCGGGGCACAGGGCGTTGACCCGGACGCCCGACTGCGCCCACTCGACCGCCAGCGTCCTGGTGAGCGCCACCAGGCCGGCCTTCGCCGCCGCGTACCCGGCGAGGAAGGGGGCGCCGAGCGCGGCCACCGACGCGACGTTGATCACCGAGCCGCTGCCGCGTTCGAGCAGGTGCGGGGCGATCGTGTGGCAGACGACCATGGCCGAGTCGAGGTTGAGCCGCATGAGCTTGTCCCACCCGGACAGCCGCAGGTCCTTGAACTCGACCATGAAGTTCGAGCCGCCCGCGTTGTTGACGACGATGTCGACGTGCCCGAGTCCCTCGACGGCCTGCCGTACGGCGTCCGCGGCGGCCTCGCGGTCCGTGAGGTCGGCGGGGATCACCAGGGCACGCCGGCCACGGGCCTCGACCTCCTTGGCGACCTCGGACAGGGAGTCGGCCGAGCGGGACACGAGGGCCACGTCCGCTCCCGCCTCGGCGTAGGCGAGCGCGATGGCCCGTCCGATGCCCTTCGACGCCCCGGTGACCAGAGCCTGCTTGCCAGTGAGATCGAACGCGCCCACGCCGCCTCCTCGAAATCGAAACCGAATAAGATTCTATGGACTCGGCGCCCAGGAACGCCACCGGCGCGGGACCACGAGGGTCCCGCGCCGGCGTCCTGTCACAGGCTGGTCAGCCTCCCAACCCTCCGAAGATGATGTCGAGAGCGTCGGCCAGACCGCTCTTGTCCATGTATTGCGTCACCTTGAAGCCGGTCTCGGCGATCGTGCCCGTCCTGGTGTTCTCCGGCTCGATCTTCTCCGGTCTGAAGATCTGCCGCTCACCCTGGCCGGAGCCGCCGGGCCGGGCCGCGGGCGGCGGTCCGTCGGGGTACATCCGGCCGTCGCGGTAGACGGTGTAGGACTGGGTCGGCTGGGTCGAGCCGTCGTTGCGGTAGATCTGGCTCGGCCGTGGCTGCATCGGCTGCCGGCTGTCCCTGGGCGGTGCCTGCCGCTGCTGCGCCCTGTGACTCGTGGGCCGCTGCGCCGGACGCTGCCGGGCCTGCTGGATTCCCCTGGGGACGTGGCCGGAGCGCCTGTTGCGGGTTCTGGCCGCCGCGGAGGCCCGGCGCTTCGCCGCCGCGTCGGCGGCCTTTCTCCTCGCCTCTCTTCTCGCCGCGGCCGCGGCCCGCCGCTGCGCCCGTGCCGTCGCCGCCTTCCTCGCTCTCTCGGCCGCTCTCTTCTTGGCCTGTTCCTGGAGCTTCTTCCTGGCCGCGGCCGCGGCCTTCTTCTTCGCCGCCTCCAAGGCCCGCTTCTTGGCCTCGGCCGCGGCTCTCCGCCTGGCCTCCGCCAGCGCGCGGCGCTTGGCCGCCGCGATGGCGGCCCGCCTGGCCGCCGCACGCGCCGCCGCGATGGCGGCCCGCCTGGCGGCGGCCATCGCCAGCCTCCTGGCGATGATCTGCGCCGAGACCCTCACCACGATGATGGCGACGACCCAGAACAGCTGCCCGTCGGGGTCGCTCATGGTGACGGGGCTGTTGTTGGCGTAGGCGTAGGCGTTGAGCTGCTGCGGGTTCTGCTCCTCCATGACCGGGTCGACCGACAGGAAGCGCCCGAGCTTGGGGTCGTACTCGCGGGCCCCGAGGTGGACCAGGCCGGTGGTGGCGTCCTGCGTGCCGCCCACGAACCCGCGCTGCCCCGGCCAGAACGCCGGGGGCGAGCCCCGGTTCTCGCCGAACGGCGTCGTCCTCCGTACGGCCAGCTCACCGGTCGCGGCGTTCACCGCGGCCTGCGAGGTGCCCTGGTGGTCGTTGGCCAGGAAGTAGACCTGGTTGTCCGGCGTGCGCACCGCGATGGGCTCGCCGCCGATGGTGTAGTAGCGGGTCTGCTCGACGGCGTCCTTGGCGAAGTCGAAGCGCAGCTCCATGTCGTCGATGTAGAGCGTGGAGTCGGTCGGCGTCTTGCGGATCAGCCGGTCGCCGTCCGCGTCGTACACGAAGGACGTGGTCTTGCCCGCCTCCGTCACCGACTCCAGGTTGCCCTCGGCGTCCCAGACCAGGCTCTGGTCGGAGTTGCCGACCTTGCGCCTGGTGGTGTTGCCGGCGTCGTCGTACTCGAACAGATCCTGCCCGACGGTCTGCAGCGCGTGCGGCTGCTTGCCGCCCGCGGCCGGGTAGGTGTAGTCACGCGTGCTCGCGCCCCCGCCGCCGAAGGCGTGCTTGGTCTCCTTGAGCCGGTTGCCGGTGGAGTCGTAGGCGTAGCTGACCGCGTACGGGGCCACGCCGCCGATCTTGTCCGACTGCGGGGTGCCGCTGGCGCAGTCGTCGTTGGCCGTCCACGCCGAGGTCAGCCGGCGCAGATGGTCGTAGGTGAAGCACTGCGTGTCGGGGCCACTGGCGCCCTTGTCGGCGATCTTGGTGATGTTGCCGATCGCGTCGTAGCTGTAGTTGAGGTCCAGGTCGGTCGCCGGGGCGCCCTCCCTGTCCACCCGCATCCGGGACAGCCTGCGGGTCGCCTCGTCGTGGGTGTAGGTCAGCCAGGTCTTCTTCGTCCCGGAGCCCAGCTCGTACTGCAGGGTCTCGCCCAGCTTGGAGTAGCGGGTCGCGTTCACGTACGTCGACAGGCCGGTGACCTTGGTCGGCTGGCTGAGCGCGTCGTAGCTGTAGACGACGGACTCCTCCTCCAGCCCGCCGGCGGCCGGGAAGCTGACGGACTGCACCTGGTCGTCGATCGTGTAGCGGGTGTTGAGCACGTACGAGCCGGCCAGCTTCCCCTCCCGCTCGGGGATGGTGACGGTCTCGCGCAGCGGGCGGTAGTCGGTGTCGATGGCGTTGATCTCGGCCTTGTACGCCTGCCCGCCCACGTAGCGGACGCTGGCGTTCATGTGGCCCTTGGCCAGCGCGTCGTACTGCCACTCGGCCAGCAGCGGACCGGTCGCGGAGCCCTCGTGCAGCTCCTTCTTGCGGCCCAGCTCGTCGTAGACGTAGTACAACGTCTTGCCGCGCGAGTCGGTCGTGGTGACCAACTCGTCGGCGTCGTTGTACGTCATCGTCGTGACGCCCTTGTCCGGGTCCTCCATCTTGATCTCGCGGCCGCGCATGTCGTAGTGGTGACGCCACACGTTGCCCGCCGGGTCGGTCACCGTGGACAGGCGGCCGGCGTGGTCGTAGGAGTACTTGGTGGCCTCGTACTCGCCCGTCGGGGTGGCGCCCTTGTACTGGCGCAACTCGATGAGCCGGTCGTCGGCGTCGCCGATGCGGGTCGTGGCGGTGCCTCCGGGCGGCGGCGTCACGTGCATCCGGTCGCCCTGCTGCGTGGTGCTGACCCGGTACTTCTCCTGGCCCTTCGCCTTGAGGATCTGGGCGTTGACGTCCCCGCTGCCGTCGAAGGTCACCACGACCTGGTTCGGCACATCCGCGTCGGCGACGCCGAGCAGGTCGGTGGAGGGCGCCCCGGTGGCGAAGTAGCCGGTGTTGGACTTGGCCGCCTCGCCCAGCGAGTTGTAGAAGATGTCGGTGATCGTGCGCCCGTCACGCAGCGCCGGGTCCTGCGTCTGGTCGTCGCGGGGGGCGGGCTCCTGGGTCTGGCGCTTGCGCATCAGGCCGTCGTACAGCTCGTGGCTGGCGCTGTAGGTGCCGTCCGCGTTCAGCGTCTTCGTGGTGACGACGCTCGGGCCGTCGGTGCGCATGGTGTAGGAGAACTCGGTGCTGGGCGTCTGCCCGGCCGCCTTGCTGCGGTCGGGCTGCCAGACCTTGATCAGGCGGCCGAGCGCGTCGTACTCCATGTCGGTGCGGCGGTTGTTCGCGTCGATCTCGGCGTACGGCTCTCCCCAGGCCGGTTCGAGCAGCGTGCGATCGACGTGGCCGAGCTGGTTGACCTCCTTGACCTCGGTCGGGGGCGCGCCTGCCGCCGGGACGTAGGTGGTGGTGGACTTGGTGCCCACCGCGTCGGTCTCGCTGGTCTCGCGGCCGTAGGCGTCGTAGGTGTGGGTGCTCTCGACGATCGTCGCGCCGTCCCCGGAGACGGTGTGCTCGACCGTGGTCACGTCGCCCTTGCTCGGCGCCTGGCCGTACGCCTTGTTGTCGTACTGGACCTTCTCGTCGGAGATGATCTCACCGGCGGCCAGCGTGGACACGGCGGTGCCGCAGCCGGCGGCGACCTTCTGGATCCGGCTGGTGTAGTCGAGCATCCAGCTCGTGTCGTTGCGGGCGTAGGTGTAGCGGGTGCACTGGTCGTCGTCCGTCGTGGCCAGGTCGCCCTTCTCCTCCACCTGGGTGAGCAGGCCCTTGGTGTCGTACGCGCGCTCCTCGCCGGTACGCCGCCACTTGCCCCCTTCCAGCGCGGTGCGGGTGACCATGGACTTGGGCTCGACCACGTACGCGGCCTTGGTGACGCCGTCCTGCGTGGACTCGGCGGTCTTGACCGACCAGGGCTCCTCCAGCGTGGCGGTCAGGACGGCCCCTCCGTCGCCGTCGTAGAGGATCTCCTCCCGCTCGAAGCCGGCGAGCTGGTCCAGGTCGTCGAGCTTGCCGCCCTCGGTGTCCGTGACCTGCGCGCTGCGCTTGGAGCCGTCGGCCTGCTTGTCGCCGTGCATGCCGCGGAAGTACCGGAACTCCGTCAGCGTGCGCTTGGCGTCCTGCCCGTCACCCTGGCGCACCCGTACGCGGCCGTATCCCCGGAAGTCGGCCCACGTGCGGTGCTCGGCCTTGACGAGGACGTTGTCGGCGTAGTGCCAGGCGGCGCCGTCGAGGTACTCGTAGTCGGTGACGACGTTCGGCGCGCCGCCGACGCGGTCCACCTCCATCGTCTGCGTGACCACGTACTTGTGGAACCAGTCGGTGACCTCGGCCTCGTTCGGCGGTGACCACCGCTGCGGGAAGCAGCGCCTGGTGTTCTTGTCGGCGGTGGGCACGTCGCCGGGCTTGCAGTCGGCGGCGGAGTAGTTGACGCGCAGCTCGCCGCCGGACTCGTTGTTCACGGCCTGCACGCGCCACTTGACCAGCGGGGCGCGGCCCTCGTTGGCGTCCACCCGGTTGGGCAGCTGGACGCCGGTGAACGTGACCTTGGGCAGCGTGATCGTGCCGCCCACGTGGCCGCTCTGCTGGATCGACGCCAGCCACAGCGCCGGGCTCATGCCGTCGCCGGAGGCGGGGAACTGGTGTGTCAGCGTCCAGGAGTCCACCGGGGTGTACTGGCCCGAGGCGTTGACGATCTGCGTGGTGACCTTGGTCAGGCGCTTGCGCGTGAAGAACGTCGGCGCCAGACGGTCGGTGCACTTCACGCCGGAGTCGCAGATCTGGTCGAACGGCACGTCCGGCCAGGAGCTCGCGGTCTCCTTCTTGAGCTGGTCGGCGGCGCAGGTGATCGTGCCGCTGGGCAGGCAGCGCTCGGCGACGTCGAAGACGACGCGGGCGGCGGGAGCCTTGGTGAACAGCTCGTTCTGCAGGTAGCCGTAGTCGATGCGGGTGAGGTACCCGGCGCGGTCGTACACGGTGCCCTGTTCGGGCTTCATGTTACGGCCGTAGTAGTTCTTCTCCTGGGCGTACCAGTACGTGGTGGCGTTGCCGTGGGTGTCCACCGCGTAGTCGAGGTTCCACCGGTACGCCTGCTGGCACCAGGCGTTGGCCGGGGTGCTGTTGTAGCAGGGCTCCCCGCTGTTGTTGCCGAACACCGGAACCGTCTGAACCGACTTCGTCTCCGGCTTGCCGGTGGCCCAGCCGGGCAGGCGGTTCAGGCCGAAGGTGTACTGGGTGCCGTCGGCGCCGGTGACGCGCCAGTACTCGCCGTTGTTGTCGCCGTTGGTGGCGCCGGTGAGGTACTCGATGCGGGTGCCGTCGTCGCGCTTGGGCCGCCACTGCTTGGTGGTGGCGTCCTTCACCAGCTCGATGGCCGAGTTGCCGAGCGACAGGGTGACGTTCTCCCCGCTCCAGCACAGGTCGCCGGTCTTCTTGCCGTCGACCATGCAGGACTTGTAACGGCGCTCGACGTAGCCGCTGGGGTTCAGCTCGAAGCCCTCACCGACCCAGGACGTCTGGTTGTTGGTGGAGGCGGTGCGGCCGTCCACGCTCTGCGAGGAGTAGTCGATCGACAGCTCAGGCTCGTCGCCGCCCAGCGCCGGTGGACTTCTCAGGTCGTAGTCCCAGTTGAAGTCACCCGACTGGGCTCCGACGCTCCAGCTCGCCGACGGGGCGAGGGAGGTGGCGGCGTGGTCGCCCGCCGGTCCCGACGACGCCGCCGTCACCGCGTACAGGGCGGGGGTGTCGAGCTCGGCGGTGATCGTGCCGGCCTTCGTGTCGTTCTTGGAGGGCACCGGCTCCGGCAGCGGGCAGTTCGCTCCTGTGGTGGCCGTCAGCGCGCAGTCGGGCAGCTTGACCATGCGCAGCCGGGAGCCGTAGTCGCCGCCGAACGCGTAGCGGAAGCCCGAGTAGTCGAACTGGAGCCGGGTCTTGCCGGCCTTGGCCGCGACGCCCTGGCCGGGCGAGACCCGGAGGGCGACGCCGAGCAGGCCGGCGCGCTGGGTCTGCGCGGTGTCGAGCAGCTCCACCCGTACCGGACCGGCGTCGGCGGCCTTGGCCGTCTTCGCGTCGCCGCTCGCGGGTTCGGCCAGCCGTACGGGGAAGGACGAGTCGGCGGCCTTGAGCTGGGCGGCGCCACCCAGCTCGACGGCCTGCGGCTTGGGCCAGGTCACGCCTGGCGGCGCCTTCCACGCCTGTTTCTCGGTCGGGTCGGCCAGCTCGGGCAGCACCGGCACGGGCTTGCCGGTGACGGGCTTCTCCTTCTGCACCGCCGGTGCCGTGCGGGGCGCGGCGCTCGCGGGCTGGGCGGGCGCCAGGGGTGCGAGGACGAGGACGGACAGCACGGCCGCCAGTCGGCGTGGCCACGCCGACTCGCGCATCGCGCCCTGTAAACGATTCCAGTAGGACTCGGACAGATCTGACTCGGACGGTGTATCCATGATCACCCAATCGGTAAGGGGGGTTATTGGGCGGATTCGGCGAGATCTGAGGGGTCGTGGAAGGGGCCGGGGGCCTCGGTCGAGGCCCCCGGCGGATTCATTGGGCGGCGAGCTGGGCAATCTGCTCGACGCTGAGGGGTCCGTCGTAGAGGCGTACGTCGTCGATCGTCCCGGGCCAGTAGCCGGTGAAGGCCCCCGCGCTCTTGGTCCGGCCGAGCTGGAGGGCGCCGACGGCGCTCCACGCGCTCGCGTGGCTGGTGACGCTGGTGGTGGTGAGCTGCCCGTTGACGTAGACGCGCAGCTCACTCCGCAGGGCGTCGTAGACGCCGGCCACGTGCGTCCATTCCAGGGGCACGGCGACGGCGTCCGAGCGGGCCCGCACCAGCGCGGCGGTGTCGGCGTCGGAGGCCGCCATGCCGAGCGTCCACCTGCTCTGCTCCTTGTCGAAGCCGAGCTGGAAGCCCGCGGCCCGGCTGCCCGGCTGGGAGACGGCTGAGGCGTCCCGGGCCGGCAGGTAGTCGAGCTGCGTCCAGACCGCGACCGTGAACCCGGCCTTGGTGTTCACGGCCGGAGCGGCGGCCTGGGCGTAACCGTTGACGCCGTCGAGCGCCAGCGCGCCGTCCAGCCAGCCGGCGGTCCAGGAGGCGGCGCCGCCGAGGGTCGCCGCCGTGCCGCGGCCGGAGGAGTCGGCGGCCGTCACGCCGGTCTCCTCGTCCAGCTCCCAGTGCCCGACCAGGGTCGCGGCGCTGTTGACCAGGTCGGCCACCTCGTCGGCGAACATCGCCCGGCCGTAGACGCGGACCTCGTCCACGTCGCCCGGCCAGAACTCCGCCGCGGCGCCGTTGACCTTGCCGCGGCCGATCGTGAGTGGCCCGGTGGCGTTCCACGGCTTCGTCCAGGCGACCGTGGACTCCAGCTTGCCGTTGACGTAGAGCGAGATCTGGCCCGCCGCGGCGTCGTAGACGCCGGTCAGGTGAGTCCACTCGTTCAATCTCGGGGCCGCCGCGGAGAGGGCGCGAACCGTCGCGGCGCCGTCGGCGTCCGTTCCGGCGCGGGCCAGCGCCCAGCGGTCGTCGGGCTTCGAGTACTGGAGCGCGAAGCCGCCGGTCCTCGCCCCTTCCTGGGTGAGCACGGTGGCGGTGGCGGTGTTGGCCGTCAGGCGGGCCCAGGCGGTGACGGTGAAGTTGCGGCTCGTGTCGATGACGGGGCTGGAGGTCTGCGCGTACGCACTGGCCAGGCGCAGCCCCGACCCGGTCTTGCCGGCCGTCCACGTCGCGCCGTTCAGCGTCGCGGGGTGGGCGTCGGCCGCGTCGGCGGCCACGGTGCCCTGGCCCTCGTCCAGCGCCCAGTGGCCGCTGGGCGCCCGGCCCGAGTTGACGTTGAAGACGTACGTGCGGATCGGGCCGGACTGGCCGGCGCGGTCCTTGCTGCGCACCGACAGGACGTTGGGCCCGTCATGGCGTGGGGTGAGCGCGATCGTGGCCGTGCCGTCGGCGCCCGGGGCGACCTCGGTCTTGGGCGTGGTGTCGAGTCCGTAGACATACGCGGCCACGTCCGGCACGCCGTTGGGCTCGAACCTGAACGTGCCCGCCAGGCCGACGCCGTCGCTCCAGCCGGTCTCGGCGTACTCGGGCGAGGTCACGACCGGCTCCCTGCCGGGGGCCGTGGCGTCCACGGTGGCCTCACACCAGGGACTCCAGGCGCTGGTGGCCTTGCCGTCCTCGGCGCGGACCCGCCAGCGGATGAGCGCGCCGTCGGCGTACAGGCTCGTCGGGATCGTCGCATAGTAGGCGCCGCCGGACGAGCCGGTCGCGGTGACGTACTCACCGGTCTTCGTCCCGGCGGCGTTGTACCACTCGAACCGGCCCTTGACCGAGTTGTCGGCGTCCTTCAGCTTGGCCCACAGCTTCGGCGTGGCGGTGGGGATGACCGGCCGCCCTTCGCCGGAGGTACAGGCGCCGCCCGGGTCGGACCACGCGTCGGCGGCCACGGGGTCGGACGGGATGGAGTTGTACTCGATGACGACGGTCGGGTTGTTCTTGAACTTCTTCCAGGCGTAGACGTCGGTCTCGCTGGTGGCGCGCAGACCGATGGTCATGGAGTTCCACTTCTTGGCGGCGGCGTCCGCGGCCCACGAGGTGACGTCGAACTCCACGCCACCGGGCAGGCAGGAGGAGCCCCAGCCCTTGGCCACGTTCACCGTGGAGAGCAGCCTGGTCCACGACGGCTGGTTGTTCCAGGTGGTGCTCTTGCTGATCGCGCCGGTTCCCCAGGCCTCCACCTTGCGGGCGCTGCACGAGTACGACCACGTCTCGTAGGTGCGCAGCGTCGCCTTGATGATCTGCTTGCCGTGGATCGTCGTCCCGGACGACATCTGGAAGAAGGACCGGTTCTTCTGCGACTCGACGTGGCCGACCCTGGCGACGTCGCTGGAGTTCAGGTAGTTGGAGCTGGGCCAGTTGCTCCAGACCGCCGTCCACGAGCCGCGCGCGGCCGAGAAGTACGGGTCCAGGTAGACGGGGAAGCGGGTCTTGGGGTCGGCCAGCATCTTCCTGTCCGGCTTCAGCCGGAGCCGCCTGCCCGCCAGCTCCACGCCCATCGTGGCCTGCCTGGCTTCCGGGGAGCGGCCTTCCTTGAGCGCCTGCGGGCTGGTGATGCCCTCGGAGTCCCACATCGTCGGCGTGGGCGCGATGAACACCGTCCCGCCGCCACCGTCGAGGGCCTCCAGGTTGCCCGCCTTGTCCGCCTTCAGCGACAGGTCGCTGGTGGTCAGCGGGTACGTCAGGTCGGTCAGGCTCGCCGCCGCCTCACGCGACTTGACCACCAGGATGTGCGAGAAGCCGTCCACGTCCGCGGTGACCTGGAGGTCCACTCCCGGCATGACCTCGGCGTAGGTGGCGGTGTCGCCGTTGAGGGTGGGCTTGGGGAGGGTGCCCTGCCAGCCGAGCTCCAGGGCCTTGGCCCCGCGCGACAGGCGGGCCAGCGGGCCGGGGCCGCCGCCGGAGAACCTGAGACCGGCCGCCGCGGCGACCGGCTCCACCGCGCCGTCGGGGCGCAGGCGCAGCGTGGTGTCCACGGGGACCCAGGCGTCGGCCTTGCGGACGCGTACCGGACGGGCGTACTGCTCCAGGGTGAACGTGCCGTCGGGCTTGGCGAAGACCTGGCGGGTCTCCGTGCGCAACGACTCGACCTCGACCCGCTTCCCGTCGCGACGGGCCAGCGCCAGCGCGGAGGTCTCGGCCGGGTCGGCGCCCGTCCCCCCGGGGGCCGGCCCGCGGAGGGTGTCGTGGGAGGGAACCTGTTGTCGGAGTGCGGCGGCCGAAGCCGGTTCATCCAGGGGCGCCGCCGCGACCGCCCCTGCCAATATCATCACGACGAGCCCACGACCAACGCGCATCCGCCCTCGCAAGCGCCGAGGCGGGACGCCGCGCGGTCAGCCCGCCCGGCGCCTCCACGATCTTCAGTTGCTCGGATTGTTAATCATGATGTGGCTTTCGTCCAGATCTTCTGACAGATTTCATCAGAACAATCTTCGGAGTGAAGAAAATCTCCACAGGCGTGTCCGCCTGTGCGCTCAGACGTGCGTGGGGAGCGGGTACGCGGCCGGGTTGACCCGCTTGACGATCTCGTCCAGCACGATCCGGACGTACGGCTCCCCCACCCACAGGTGCTTGGCCCCGTCCACCCCGATCACCTCGGCCTGCGGCACCCGCGCGAACCGCTCCCGCGCCTCCTCCGGCCGCAGGTAGTCGTCGAACTCCGGCACCAGCACCGTCAGCGGCCGGCCGAAGCGCGCCCACGCGTCGAGGTCGTCGTCCTTGGCGCGGTGCAGCGGCGGCGAGAGCAGGATCGCCCCCTCCACCAGCGGGTCGTGCGCCCACTTCAGCGCCAGCTCCGTGCCGAACGACCAGCCGAGCACCCACACGCGGGGCAGGTCGTGGTACTCGGCGTACTCCAGGGCGGCGGCCACGTCGAAGCGCTCGCCCTCGCCGCCGTCGAAGTCCCCCTGTGAGGTGCCGCGCTCGGAGGACGTCCCGCGCGTGTTGAAGCGCAGCACCGCGAGGTCGGCGAGCGCGGGCAGCCGGTTGGCCGCCTTCTTGAAGACGTGGCTGTCCATGAAGCCGCCATGGGTGGGCAGCGGGTGCAGGGTGACCAGCGTGGCCACCGGGGGGCGGTCGAGGGGCTGGGCCAGCTCCCCCACGAGGGTCAGGCCGTCGCCGGTGTGCAGTTCGATCGGCTCACGCCTGGCCGGCAGCTCGGTGCCCGCGCGGATCTCCACTTCGGTCCCTTCGAGAGTTCGTGCGCCTGTGGTTCGTGCGCCTGTGGTTCGTCTGCGGAAGGAGGGGTCAGGCGTCAGTAGCGGCTGCGGCCCGGACCGCGGTCGAGCCGCTTGCGCCAGCACGCCGTGTGCCAGTGTCGCCGCTCCTCGTCGCCGCCGGGCCAGTTCGGCCAGCTCACCACGTGCGGCTTGGCACCGGGGATCTCCTGGTCGCAGCCCGGACAACGGTAGCTCTTGCCGGACGACGCGCCGGTGAGCATGCGCACCTTCCACTCGCCGTCGGGCCATTCCTCGACACGGTCCGTGCCCCGGGGGAAGCCGGCAGGGCGGGGCGGGGGCTCCCTGCGGCGGGCTCTGCGCGGGCTCATGTCATCCCGGCCACCCGGATGGGGAGTGCCGTCGCTCCCACGCTGTCGAACGCCATGCGTCCAGTTTTCCAGAGCCGCTAAGGTGGACCGTCATGCGGTTGGTCATCGCGCGATGCAGCGTGGATTACATCGGACGGCTCACGGCGCACCTGCCGATGGCTCCCCGGCTCGTTCTCATCAAGGCGGACGGCAGCGTGTCCATCCACGCCGACGACCGTGCCTTCAAGCCTCTCAACTGGATGAACCCGCCGTGCAAGCTCAAGGAGGACGGCGGCACCTGGACGGTCACCCACGGCAAGACCGGCGAGAAGCTGGTGCTGACCATGGAGGAGATCCTGCACGACTCCAGCCACGAGCTGGGCGTCGACCCGGGCCTGATCAAGGACGGCGTCGAGGCGCATCTGCAGGAGCTGCTGGCCGAGCACATCACGACGCTCGGCGACGGCTACTCGCTCATCCGCCGCGAGTACATGACGGCGATCGGCCCCGTCGACATCCTGTGCCGTGACGCGGGCGGCGCGACCGTGGCGGTCGAGATCAAGCGGCGCGGCGAGATCGACGGCGTCGAGCAGCTCACCCGCTACCTGGAGCTGCTCAACCGCGATCCGCTGCTCGCGCCGGTGCGCGGCGTGTTCGCCGCCCAGGAGATCAAGCCGCAGGCGCGCGTGCTGGCCGCCGACCGGGGCATCGACTGCGTCACCCTCGACTACGCCGCGCTGCGCGGCATCGAGCCGGAGAACCCCACCCTCTTCTGACGCTCCCCCCATCAGGACGCGCAGGCGGTGGGTGGGCAGTCGGCGTTTCGCACTGCCCGGCATGAACCTCACCTCGTTCGCCTGCCGGCCCGAGGAGCTTGAGCGGCCGATCAGGATTGTCACGTTCTTGGTCGGCCGACGTAAGAGGTAAACTCCGCGCCCTTTCCCAAAGCGGATCATCCGTCCATAATTGTGTGCTCTGGGGGCCACGATCATGTTGGACGGGTGGAATGTGAACCGGTCTTACCGGGGAATGTCAGCCGAGCAAAGGCTGGCAGACAGACGCGAGCGGCTGATGACGGCCGCGTACACGCTATACGCGAAGCCGGGTTTCGCGGCGACGACCATCGAAAGGCTGTGCTCGGAGGCGCGGATCTCCAACCGCGCCTTCTACGAATGTTTCGGGGGGCGCGAGGAGCTGCTTCAGGCACTGCACGAACGCTGCGTGGAGGAGAGCCTCTCCCACGTGGCCAAGGTCCTGCAGGAGGCCCCGCACAGCCTTGAGGGCAAGGTGGAGGCCGGGATCCGCGCGTATATCGAATTCGCCACGGCGGACTGGCGGCGGGCCCGGATCATGCATCTTGAGGTGCGCCGGTCGGGTGACGTTCTGACGGCCTCGCGGCAGCGCGCGGTGGACGCGTTCGCCCGGCTGATCGAGGAGGCGTCGGCCGAATTCCCGGTGGGCGGCGGCCTCAATCGGCGGCTCGTGGCGCTCGGCGCTATTGGAGCGCTACAAGAGTTGCTCATCGAATGGATCCTCTCGAGCCCTTCGCCGGACATCGGCGAACTCGTCGAGGTGGCCTCGCACATCTTCCGCAGATCGCTCGGTGACCCGTGAAGCGTTGATTACGGATTGTGCTTACTTTGCGGTGCGAGACGGGGATAAAACACCCCTGCCAATCGGTATTTAGGCTGTTGTTTTTTCGCGAACGCCGGTTTCCGGACACGAAGAGAGCGGGCCACGGCATCGTCGTCGCCCGCTCCGCGATGAGCCGCCGCCCCGTCAGGCCACCGCGGCTTCCTCCGCCTCGACGCGCAGCACCCGGTTCAGCCGGGTCACCGCCAGGACGCGCATGATCCGCGGCGGCACTCCCCGGAGGACGAGGCGGCGCTCCCCGGCGGATGCGCGCCGATGCGTGCCCACGAGAACTCCCAGGCCGGTGGCGTCGATCATCTCCAGCTTGGACAGGTCGAGGATCAGGTCTCCCTCACCGGAGTCCACCGCGTCGTGCAGCCGGGCGCGGACCCCGGCCGACGTTCCGGCGTCGAGCCGGGCGCCGATCTGCACCACCTGGGCTTTCGGATTGCCCCGGACTCGCATGCCACCTCCTCATTCACACCGCGCGACCGCACGCGATGCCGGCTTACCCTGTGGCAGGGCGTTCGGGAGGGCCGAAACTCCCTCCGATTCTTTACCCCTACCCAGGAATCGGCAGTGACACGACCGCTTTGAGAATGAAGTGCCCGTCTGTCCCCTGCCGGGCCGTGATCTCGCCGCCCAGCGACGCCATCCGCTCCCGCATCCCGTGCAGCCCGTGCCCCGTCTCACCGTCCGGCTGCCGGGTCTGCGCGCCGTCGTTGCGCACCTCCAGCTCGGCCCGCTCGGCGGTGAAGCTCAGCGTGATCGCGCAGTACGTCGCCGCGCTGTGCTTGAGCACGTTCGTGACGGCCTCCCGCACGGCGTAGGCGAACACGGCCGCGACCTCCTCCGGCGGCTCCCGGTACGGCAGGCGCAGCTCGCACCGGACGCCGGCCGCCTCCAGCACCCCCCGCACGCTGGCAAGCTCGGCGCCGAGGTCCAGCCGCCGGTAGCCGCGCACCGCCTCGCGCAGCTCGCGCAGGGCCGTACGGGTCAGGCCGTTCACCGCGGCCATCTCGTCGCGGGCCGCCCCCATGTCGGCGTCGGACAGGCGCACGGCCAGCGCGGTCTTGACGGCGATGGCCGACAGCCGGTGCCCGACGAGATCGTGCAGGTCCCGGGCGAAGCGCAGCCGCTCCTCCGCGACGGCCAGCCGGGCGTGCGCCTCCATGCCCTCGTGGGCCCGCACGGCCAGCCGGTAGATCCACACCCAGAGCCGGTTGGACACGACGCAGGCCAGGCACATCACCACGTACATGAAGGTGTTCGAGACGGCCACGGCGCCGAGCCACACCGGTCCCCGCGCGTCCGGCATGTCCAGCAGCTGCCACCACCCGGTCGCCGCGGCGGCGACGCTCAACGCGACCCCCAGGAGTGTCGTGCCCGCCCCCAGCGCGAACGCCCGCCGGCGCGGGACACCGACGGCGACGACGGCCAGCCAGGCCACCAGCGCCAGCCCCGCCCCGAACGGCTGCGCCCCGCCCGTCCCCGCCGCCACCACCGCCAGGATCCCGCTCGCCACGATGGACCGCACCGGGTACCTCGACTCGATCACCGCGTTCACCAGCCGCAAATAGAGCGCCGTGAACCCGGCCGCGGCGGCCACGGACACGGCCGGCAGCGGCCACGGCTGAGCGCCCCGGCCGGCCTCGGCCAGGGCGCTCAGCGCCATCCCGCCCCACAGCAGCCCGAGGAACGAGTTCAGCATCCACCAGCACAGGCGGCGCGCCTGCGCGATCTCCCCCACCTACGCCCGCGCTACTTGGTGCGCAGCACGTCGCCGAGCCGGACCCGGGCACCGGTGCGCAGGACGGCCCGCTCGTAGACCCTCGCGCCGAGGGCCAGCACGGCCACCACGGCCGCCGCCATGAGCGCGAGCGCCAGCCCGATCTGCCACAGCGGCACCTCGGCCGCGGCGGTCCGCACCGGCATCACCATCGAGGAGAACGGGGGGATCATCGACATCACGGTGGCCAGCGTGCCGGTCGGCTCCGCGGTCGCGTAGAAGGCGACGCCGTAGGTCACCATGATGAGCATCGTCAGCGGCGACATCACGTTGCCGACCTCCTCCTGGCGCGAGACCAGCGAGGCCAGCGCCGCGGCCAGCGTCGCGAAGAACGCGTAGCCGAGGACGAACCAGACGACGACGCCGGCCACGATGCCCGGCATGCCCGGCGGGAAGTCCGTCGCCACCCCTGAGCCGACGGCCGCGGCGACGCCCACCACGAGGATCGTGACCAGATTGACCAGCCCGAGCACGCCCAAGCCGAGGATCTTGCCGCCGAGCAGCTGCCAGGGGCGGATCGAGGTCAGCAGGATCTCCACGATCCGGCTGCCCTTCTCCTCCACCACGCCCATCCCGACCATCGTCGCCTGGCCGATCAGCAGCATGAACAGCACGAGCACCAGCACCACGGCGATGCCCGTGCGGGCCGCCTGGTAACGGGTGTCGGCGCCGACCGACTCGATCTGCAGCGGCGCGATCCGCACCCCTGAGGCTCCGAGCTTCACCTCACGATTCGTGCTCTGCAGGAGCACGCCGAGCTCCTGGTCGATCTCGCCGTCCGTGAGCACCTTGGCGTCGCCGACGAGCACCGCGTCCACGTCGCCGCCGAGCAGCGCCTTCCTGGCGGCCGCCTCGTCGGGGAACGCCTTCCAGGCGAACTCCGACTCCGGCGCCGCCGCCTCCAGCGGCAGCCGCTGCGCGTTCACGGTGCCCAGCGTGTACGAGTCGGGGCCGCCCATCAGCTTGGGCGCGAACGCGGCGGCGCCCACCAGCACCGCGGTGACGAGGAGGCTGACGAGGAACGCCCTGGTCCTGATCCGGGTGGCGATCTCCCGGCGCGCCACCAGTGCCAGCCCGTTCATGCCACGGCCTCCTTGAAGATCTCGGTGAGGGTCGGCTGCTCGACCCCGAAGTGCTCGACCTGCCCGGCCTTCATGGCCCGGCGCAGGATCTCCTGGTCGTCGCCTGGGTCGCGGCCGGCGGCGGCGTTCACGAGTAGGACGTGCCGCCCGTCCACGACGCTCAGCTCGCCGGGCAGGCCGTCGGCCCAGGCCGGAGCCGGGTCGCGCACCACGACGCGCAGCGTGCCGCCCTCGGCGGCCCGCAGGCCGGTGACCGTTCCGCTCGCCACCATCCGGCCGGACGACACGATGCCGACCGAGTCGCACAGCCGCTCGACCAGGTCGAGCTGGTGGCTGGAGAAGATCACCGGCACGCCGCCCCGGCAGCGCTCCTGCAGCGCCGTGGCCAGCGTGTCGACCGCCAGCGGGTCAAGCCCGGAGAACGGCTCGTCCAGGATCAGCACCTCGGGGTCGTGCACCAGCGCGACCGCGAGCTGCACGCGCTGCTGGTTGCCCAGAGACAGGCCCTCCACGGCGTCGTCGCGCCGCTCGCCCAGGCCCAGCCGCTCGATCAGCGCGGCCGTGGCCTCGGCGGCCCGCGCGCCGCTCAGGCCGTGCAGGCGGCCGAAGTACTCGATCTGCTCGGCCACGCGCATCTTCTGGTACAGCCCGCGCTCCTCCGGCATGTAGCCGAACCGGCGCCGGTCCTCGTACGCCAGCGGGCGGCCCTGCCAGCTCACCGAGCCGGCGTCGGCCTGGAGCACGCCCATGACGATCCGCATCGTCGTCGTCTTGCCGGCGCCGTTCGCGCCGACGAACCCGAACATCTCACCCGGCCGCACGGCGAAACCGATCCCGTCCAGCGCCAGCTTGCCCTCCGGCGAGCCGGGCCCGCCCGCGAAGCGCTTACGCAGCTCGCTGATCTCGAGCATCAGGTCCTCTCCTTCGTCATGAGGCAATAGTGCCGTCAGCGGCATTCGCCCTGGTAGTCGGAGAAATCATGGCTCCGACATGCGCCCCGCGTCCCTTCTCGATGACATTTGTCATTACGCTGACCCCATGACGCGCTCGGACAAGGACAAGCCGGTCGTCCTCTCCCGCATCTACACCCGCACCGGCGACGACGGGACCACGGCGCTCACCGACATGAGCCGCGTCCCCAAGACGGACTCGCGGCTGGCCGCCTACGCCGACGTCGAGGAGGCCAACGCCCACCTCGGAGTGGCGCTCTCCCACGGCACGCTCCCGGCCGAGGTGGCGGACGTGCTGTCACGCGTGCAGAACGAGCTGTTCGACCTGGGTGCCGACCTCGCCACGCCGGTCGTCGCCGAACCGGAGTTCCCGCCGCTGCGGGTCGAGCAGGCGTACGTGGACCGGCTGGAGGAGCTCTGCGACCACTTCAACGAGCCGCTGAAGGCGCTGCGCAGCTTCATCCTGCCCGGCGGCGACCCGGCGACGGCCGCGCTGCACGTGGCCCGCGTGACGGTACGCCGCGCCGAGCGCACCACCTGGGCCGCGCTGGAGGCGCACGACGACATGAACCCGCTCACGGCGGCCTACCTGAACCGCCTGTCGGACCTGCTGTTCATCCTCTGCCGCGTCGCCCACGGGGGCGAGGAGATCCTCTGGAAGCCGGGCGCCACCCGCTAGGCCACCTACGTGGTCAGGGGGCGAACCGCTCGGACGGGTGCGGCGGGCCGTGACGGCGGCCGGCCCCGTGCGGGTCAGAGGGCGTCCCCCTGGAGGCCCTCGGCCCCGTACGCGGGGTGGCGGTCAGCTCGGCCGTGCCGTGACAGAGAGAGATCTAAGCAACGTCGAGATAGGCGCTGGGCGGAGCGGACTCCAGCCAGGCGAGAAAGCCGGTCAGGGCATCGGCGCTCATCGCCAGTGAGATGTTCTTCGCGGAGCCGCCGCAGTCGATCGCGTACAGCCCGTTGTCCAGCTCGCGACGGGACGAAACGACGAGGCCGCGCCTCGCGATCGCGTGGCGCGGCCTCAGTCGCAGACCTATGAGCGGGATCCAGTGGAGCTCCCCGTCGGCGTAGCGGGCTACCCCGCCGCGCCAGCCGTGGCCGGCTGCCCGCAGCCGACAGGGGACGCTGCCGCGCGAGCGGGCCAGCGTGAAGCCGCGCAGGACCACCAGGGCGGCGACCAGTAGCACGCAGATGAATACCGTTGCCACCAATGCCGCCCCCTAGCTTGTTGTTCCTCAGACCTCTTCGCCTGCGGCGCGCAGCCGGGCCTTGGCACGCTGGGCCTCGACCGCCGCGTCGGCGTCCTCCTGGTTGGCCTCGATCGAGGCCTGCGCACGCTCCAGCGCGTCACGCGCGGCCGCGACGTCGACCTCGGAACCGAGCTCGGCCACCTCGGCGAGCACGGACACCTCGTCGTCGGCCACGGAGATGAACCCGCCGTGGACGGCCGCGACCAGCTCGCCTTCCGCACGCTTGACGCGCAGCACGCCGCCCTCGACGAGAACACCGAGCACGGGTGCGTGTTGCGGCATAATACCGATCTCGCCGTCCACGGTCTTGGCAATCACCATGTCGGCCTCGCCCGACCAGATCTCACGCTCGGGTGAGACAACCCCTACGCGTAGCTTGGCCACTTGTGCAGGTTCCTTTCCGATCAGGTGGTGGCGCGGCCTCGGCCGCACCACCACCGTATCTCCGGACGGGCCGCGCCCGCCCTATGGCCGGGGCGACTAGCGCTCGAGTTCCTTCGCCTTGGCGATGGCCTGGTCGATGCCACCGACCATGAAGAAGGCCTGCTCGGGCAGGTGGTCGTACTCGCCGGCGCACAGGCCCTTGAACGAGGCGATCGTCTCGTCCAGCGGCACGGTCTCGCCCGGCTGGCCGGTGAAGGCCTCGGCCGCGTACATCGGGTGCGACAGGAAGCGCTCGATGCGGCGGGCCCGCTGGACGGTGACCTTGTCCTCCTCGGAGAGCTCGTCGATACCGAGGATGGCGATGATGTCCTGCAGCTCGCGGTACTTCTGCAGGATCCGCTTGGTCTCCTGGGCCACCCGGTAGTGCTCCTCGCCCACGATCTGCGGGTCGAGGATCCGGGAGGAGGAGTCCAGCGGGTCCACCGCCGGGTAGATGCCCTTCTCCGAGATCGGCCGCGACAGCACGGTCTGCGCGTCGAGGTGCGCGAACGCGTTGTGCGGGGCCGGGTCGGTGATGTCGTCGGCGGGCACGTAGATCGCCTGCATGGAGGTGATCGAGTGACCGCGCGTCGAGGTGATGCGCTCCTGGAGGACACCCATCTCGTCGGCCAGCGTCGGCTGGTAACCCACGGCGGACGGCATACGGCCGAGCAGCGTGGAGACCTCGGAACCGGCCTGCGTGAAGCGGAAGATGTTGTCGATGAAGAGCAGCACGTCCTGCTTCTGGACGTCGCGGAAGTACTCGGCCATCGTCAGCGCCGTCAGGGCGACCCGCAGACGGGTGCCCGGCGGCTCGTCCATCTGGCCGAACACCAGCGCGGTGTCCTTGAGGACGTCGGCCTCCTCCATCTCCAGCCAGAGGTCGTTGCCCTCACGGGTGCGCTCGCCCACACCGGCGAAGCACGAGGTGCCACCGAAGTTACGGGCGACGCGGCGGATCATCTCCTGGATCAGAACGGTCTTGCCGACACCGGCGCCACCGAACAGACCGATCTTGCCACCCTGCACGTACGGGGTGAGCAGGTCGATGACCTTGATGCCGGTGACGAGCAGCTCGGTACGGGACTCGAGCTGGTCGAAGGCCGGCGACGGACGGTGGATGCCCCAACGCTCAGTGATCTTGAGCGAGGAGGTCGGCACGTCGAGCGTCTCGCCCAGCGCGTTCCACACGTGGCCCTTGACGACGTCGCCGACGGGCACCGAGATGGGCGCGCCGGTGTCGGTCACGGCGTGGCCGCGGACCAGACCGTCGGTGGGCTGCATGGAGATGGCCCGGACGACGTTGTCGCCCAGGTGCTGGGCGACCTCGAGGGTGAGGGTCTTGGTCTCGCCGCCGAGGGTCACCTCGACCTTGAGCGCGTTGTACATCTCGGGCATCGCCTCGACGGGGAACTCCACATCGACGACGGCGCCGGTGACACGGGCCACCCGGCCGGTGCCGCCCGCGGCACTCTCTACAGTCTCAACAGCCTCTGCAGTCATTTCACTCTTTCCCGGCTGCGGCGTCAGCCAGCGCGTTGGCGCCACCGACGATCTCGCTGATTTCCTGGGTGATCTCGGCCTGGCGAGCCTGGTTCATCTGCTGGGTCAGCACCCGCATCAGCTCGTTGGCGTTGTCGGTCGCGGACTTCATGGCGCGCCGCCGCGCGGCCTCCTCGGAGGCCGCCGACTGCAGCAGCGCCGTGAAGATACGGGACTCCACGTAGCGCGGCAGCAGCGACTCCAGCACGTCGCCCGCGGTCGGCTCGAACTCGAAGTACGGCGGGATCGTGGTGGACTCGGTCGCCTCGGTCTCCTCGACCTCCAGCGGCAGGACCCGCTTGACCACGACGTTCTGCGCCAGCATCGAGACGAACTCGGTCGACACGATGTGGATCTCGTCGATGCCGTTCTCGTCCTTGAACGAGTCGATCAGCATCTCGGCGATCTCCTTGGCGTCGGCGTAGGCCGGCTTACGGGAGAAGCCGACCCAGCTGCCGCCCATCTCCCGGTTGCGGAAGGTGTGCCAGGTGACACCCTTGCGCCCGGTGACGAACGGCGTCACGGTCAGCCCGCGGCTCTCCAACAGACCGCGCAGGGCCTCGGCCTCGCGCAGCACGTTGGCGTTGAAGCCGCCGCAGAACCCGCTGTCGCTGGTGACGATGAGGACGCCCGCCCTGGCGGGGTTCTCCTTCGCCACGGTCAGCGGATGGTCGACGCTCGCCGCGTTGCTGACGACGCCGGTGACGGCGCGAGTGATCTCACGCTCGTACGGGATCGCCGCCTGCATCCGCTGCTGCGCCCTCACGATCCGTGAAGAGGCGATGAGCTCCTGGGCGCGCGTGATCTTGGCGGTCGACTTGACCGACGTGATCCGCCGCCTCAGCAGCCTTAGCTGGGCACCCATGGCCTACTTCTTCTCCGCCGGGCGGACGACCTTCTGGATCTTCTCCTGGCCGACCTCGTGGGCGCCGAGCGGCGTCACCGGCTCGTCCTTGACCAGCAGCTCACCGGAGGAGGTGGTGAAGCCCTTCTTGAACTCCGTGATGGCGTCCTTCAGAGCGGTCACCGTGTCGTCCGACAGCTCCTTGGTCTCGCGGATGGCGTCGAAGACGCCCTTGCGCGAGCTCTGGAGGTAGTCCAGGAACTCGGCCTCGAAGCGGCGCACGTCCTCGGCCGGCACCTCGTCGAGCTCACCGGTGGTGCCGGACCACACCGACACGACCTGCTTCTCGACGGGGAACGGGGAGTACTGCGGCTGCTTGAGCAGCTCGACCAGCCGCTGACCGCGGTCCAGCTGGGCGCGGGAGGCGGCGTCGAGGTCGGAGGCGAACGCGGCGAACGCCTCCAGGTCGCGGTACTGCGACAGCGACAGCTTCAGCGTGCCCGCGACCTTCCGCATGGCCTTGATCTGCGCCGAGCCACCGACTCGGGAGACCGAGATGCCGACGTTGATGGCGGGGCGGACACCGGCGTTGAACAGGTCCGTCTCAAGGAAGCACTGACCGTCGGTGATGGAGATGACGTTGGTCGGGATGAACGCCGAGACGTCGTTGCCCTTCGTCTCGATGATCGGCAGACCGGTCATCGAGCCGCCGCCCATGTCGGCGGAGAGCTTGGCGCAGCGCTCCAGCAGACGGGAGTGGAGGTAGAACACGTCGCCCGGGAAGGCCTCACGGCCCGGCGGGCGGCGCAGCAGCAGGGAGACGGCGCGGTAGGCGTCGGCCTGCTTGGTCAGGTCGTCGAAGACGATCAGGACGTGCTTGCCCTGGTACATCCAGTGCTGGCCGATGGCCGAGCCGGTGTAGGGGGCGAGGTACTTGTAACCCGCCGGGTCGGAGGCCGGGGAGGCGACGATGGTGGTGTACTCCATCGCGCCCGCCTCCTCCAGGCGGGCCTTGACCTGCGCGATCGTCGAGCCCTTCTGGCCGACCGCGACGTAGACGCAGCGGACCTGCTTCGTCGGGTCGCCGGTCGCCCAGTTCTCGCGCTGGTTGAGGATGGTGTCCACGGCGATCGCGGTCTTGCCCGTGCCGCGGTCGCCGATGATGAGCTGGCGCTGGCCGCGGCCGATCGGCGTCATGGCGTCGATCGCCTTGATGCCGGTCTGCAGCGGCTCCTTCACCGGCTGCCGCTGGACGACGGACGGGGCCTGCAGCTCGAGGGCGCGAACGCCCTCGGCCTCGATGGCGCCCTTGCCGTCGAGCGGGTTGCCCAGCGGGTCGACCACGCGGCCGAGGAAGCCGTCGCCGACCGGCACGGACAGGACCTCGCCCGTCCGGCGGACCGTCTGGCCCTCCTCGATCTTGCTGAAGTCGCCCAGGATGACGACACCGATCTCACGGGTGTCGAGGTTCAGGGCCAGACCGCGCGTGCCGTCCTCGAACTCCAGCAGTTCGTTCGCCATCGCCGAGGGAAGGCCGGAGACATGGGCGATTCCGTCGCCACAGTCGACGACGGTCCCGATCTCCTCGCGCGCGGCGCCTTCCGGTTCGTACGCCTGGACGAAGCGCTCAAGCGCGTCCCGGATCTCGTCCGGCCGGATCGTAAGCTCCGCCATCTCTACTCTGTCTCCCTCTTCGCCTAGCCGGCCAACCGGCGGCGGACTTCTTCGATTCGTCCCACAATGGTGGTGTCGATGATCTCGTCGCCGATGCGGACCGAGAAGCCACCGAGCACTCGCGGATCCACCTCGACGTTCAGGTGCACGTCGCGGCCGTAGGAGGTGCGCAACCACGTCGCCAGGCGCTGCTTCTGCTCGTCGGTCAGCTCGACGGCGCTGCGCACCACCGCGACATAGCGCTGGCGCTGCTGCGCGACGAGCTGGCCGAACTCCTCCAAGCCTGCTTCCAGGCTACGTCCTCGCGGGTGAACTGCCACCTGCGTGATGAGGCGCCGGCTCGCCATCGCCGCCTTGCCGCCGAGCAGGTCGCTCAGCAGCTGCCGCTTGCCCTCCTCCGGGGCGTCGCCGGCGGCGAGCGCGCGGCGCAGTGCGGGGTTGGCGGCGACCACGCGGCCGAAGCGGAAGAGCTCGTCCTCCACCTCGTCGAGCGTCCCCTGGCTCTCGGCCTCCGCGGCGGCGGCGACGACGCCGAGCCGTTCGAGGACGTCGGCGAGGTCACTCGCGCGCGACCACCTGGCCGACACGGCGGCCTCGGTGGTGGCGAGCGCGGCCTCGCCGACCTTGCCCGCGAGCAGGGCCCGCACGGAGCCGGCCTTGATCTCCGCCGACCTGGAGGGGTCGGACAAGGCGCGGCGCAGGCCGTGCTCGCGGTCGAGCAGATCGGCGATCGCGAACAGCTCGTCGGAGAGCGCGCCGAGGTCGGCGCTGCCGGCGACCGCGTTGAAGCGCTCCTCGACCTCTGCCAGCGAGCTTCTGCTCAGGCCTCTCATTAGCGCACCGCCTGCGCGCTGGAGCTCTCGAGCTCGTCGAGGAACCGGTCGACGGTGCGACGCTGCCGGGCCTCGTCCTCGAGGGACTCGCCCACGATGCGGCCGGCCAGGTCGGTGGACAGGCGGCCGATCTCGGCGCGGAGCTGGGCGAACGCCTGCTGGCGGTCGGCCTCGATCTGCGCGTGCGCAGCCTCGATGAGGCGGCGGGCCTCGGCCTGCGCCTCCTCACGGAGCTCCGTCTTGATCTGGGCGGCCTGCTCGCGAGCCTCCTCGCGCAGCCGGGCCGCCTCCTGCCTGGCCTCGGCCAGCTGGTCGCGGTACTGCTGCTGCAGTGCCTGCGCCTCGGCCTGGGCCTCCTCCGCCTTCTTGATGCCGCCTTCGATCGCGTCGGTGCGCTCGGCCAGCGTCTTCTGAATACGCGGGACAAGCATCCGTCCGACGACGAAGAAGACGACGGCGAAGGAGAAGATACCGACGACGAGCTCATAGGGATGCGGGATGAGGGGGTTGCCGCCCTCCTCCGCCGCGAGGAGCGTAGCTGCGAGTGTCATGGATGCAGCCTTTCGTCAGGGATTCTTCTGGTCTTTAGATGTTCGCGAAGATGAACGGCGCGACCAGACCGATCAGGGCGAGGGCCTCGGTGAGGACGAAGCCAAGGAGCATGTTCTGGCGGATCAGGCCGTAAGCCTCGGGCTGGCGCGCGATGGCCTGCACGCCCTGACCGAAGATGATGCCGACGCCGATGCCGGGGCCGATGGCGGCGAGACCGTAACCGATGGCGGTGACGTTGCCGGAGACCTCAGCGAGAACGCTCATTGCTGTTTTCCTTTACTGGACGGCCGGTGAAGCGGAGTCTCACCGGTCATGGATATTCCGGTTGGTGGTTCTCAGTGCTCTGCGTGCAGCGCGCCGCCGATGTACATCGCGGCCAGCATGGCGAAGAGGAACGCCTGCAGGAACTGGATGAACATCTCGAAGCCGGTGAGGATGATCGTCATGACCACGCCGACGACACCGACCGGAGCGCCCAGGGGGGTCAGCTTCTCGAACAGGAACCAGAAGCCCACCATGCTGAAGAACGCCAGCAGCATGTGACCGGCGAACATGTTGGCGAACAGTCGCACCGCGTGCGTGAAGGGCGCGATGATCATGTTCGACAGGAACTCGATCGGGGCGAGCAGCACGTAGATCGGCTTGGGCAGACCCGGCGGGAACATCATGTTCTTGAAGTAGCCGATGCCGCCCTGGTGCTTCATGCCCAGGTAGACCTTGAGCACGTAGATCGAGATCGCGAGGACGGCCGGGAAGGCGATGTGCGAGGCGACCGGGAACTGGAGCACGGGGACGACGCCCATGAGGTTCCAGACCAGCACCAGGAAGAACACGCTGACCAGCAGGCCCATCCAGCGGTCGGCGTCCTTGCCCAGGAAGGGCCGCGCGACCTGGTCGCGGACGAACATGTAGCCGTACTCGGCGACGTTCTGGACGCCCCTCGGTACGATCTTGGGGCTGGCGAAGGCAGCCCAGCAGAAGCCGATCACAAGGATCGAGCTGAGGATGGCGAGCAGGACCGGCTTGGTGAACCAGTCGACCCCGGGAATGATGGGGGGCAGATCGAACAGCTCGCCAGGCGTAGGCGCTCCGAACTCGTCGCCCGGTGATGCCAGGACCGTCAGCGCACTCACGCGGCGTTCCCTTCAACGTCGTAATGGATCACAGGAGTTTCCTCGGCGAGTCGGTCGCCGTACAGAGTCAGCGACTGTGTCGCCGGTAGACCGCGTAGCCGGCGAGCACCAACCCAAGGACGATGCCTATGGGGAAGAACGCGGACATGCCGAGCCAGCGGTCCAGCAACCACCCGATGCCCCCGTAGATAGCCATCCCGGCGAGAAGATAGCTGGGGACCGCCCACATGGCGTCGGCGAAGTCGCGACCGTCTGACTCCGGCCGGCGTTCCTTTTCGCTCATCGCGCGCCCGACGATAGCAGGCGCAGAGAGGACTAGTCATATCGGACCCGCCCGGTTGCCGGCTCCATCAGTCGCCCTTCCCGGGGACCTTGGCCTCGGGGTCCACGTACAGCATCTTGGTCTTCATGAAGGCGCGCACCTCGAAACCCGTCCAGACGATCGTGCAGACCACCACGGACCAGGCGAACGCCTTGGGATTCCACGCGCCGGTGTCGCCGAAGGCGGAGAGCATCGCCATGACGGCGACCACCTTGACGAGATAGCTGACCATCGCGGCGATGGCCATGATCTGGGGGGAGACCTTTGCGGCATAGCTCACGGCTACCACGCTGATACTGAAGAAAACCCCGACCAGCAGAGCGCCGACGACCGCGCCGAACATCCCTTTGCCGCCGGCGACCACGAGGGCCACGACCGCGACGATCGCTCCCGCCCCGAGGGTGGGAAGCGCGGCGCTTTTGAGGACGCGCACGTCGTTGGCCTGCATCGGTGCTCCATAAGGCAAATTGTCAAGCGAGCGTTTGCTACCTCCAGAGCCTACGCAATGGAGGTTCCCTGCTCGTGAAAGATATCACAAGCTCACGGAAGACCGCTTTTACCTGCCGTTTCTAGTTCGCGATCATGAACTGCCCGGAACGGCGTGGATGACCGATTCGCCGACAGCCTGCGCGCGCCCGTGCGGAGGCTCCTCCATCGGCCGGACGGGCGGCGTGGCCTGGGTGTTCACCGGATTGTCGACCGGGTTGGCGGCCGGACGGCGCACCGGGCCCTGCACCGGCGGGACCGGCGGCATGGGGCCGGTGGGCGGGCCGTCGTCGTCGGAGGGCGCGCCGCCGCGGGTGCGCGCTCCGCCCCTGCCGCGCCAGCGCGGCGCCGCCATCAGCACCACCAGGAGGCCGACGGCGAGCAGGATCACGACGGGGAACATGAGGACCGGCACACCCCACTTCGACATCGCGACCAGGCCGAACGCGAACAGGAAGGCCCAGGCGTACATGATGAGGACCGAACGGCGGTGCGAGTGGCCGATGTCCATCAACCGGTGGTGCAGGTGGCCGCGGTCGGGCGCGAACGGCGACATGCCGTAGGACGTGCGGCGCACGACGGCGGTGATCAGGTCGATGAGCGGCAGGACCAGCACGGCCGCCGGCACCAGCAGCGGGAGCAGCACCCCGAACCGGTTGATGCCCTCGATGACCGACGGGTCGACCGGGGTCACGGTGACGATCGAGGAGGCGAGCACCAGGCCGATCAGCATGGCCCCGGTGTCGCCCATGAAGATCTTGGCCGGATGGAAGTTGTGCGGCAGGAAGCCGAGGCAGGTGCCGATGAGGATGGCCGCGATGCCGGCCGTGGTGGTGATGTTGTCGCCGCTGATGCTCTGCGACAGGAAGATCGAGTATGTCCAGGTGGCCATGGCGGCGATGCAGACGATGCCCGCGGCCAGGCCGTCGAGGCCGTCGACGAAGTTGACCGCGTTGATCGTGACGACCACCACCAGGATGGTGATGATGGTGCTCAACGTGTAGTCGAGGCTGGTGGAGCCGCCCCAGTCCTTGGGCAGCGGGATGTAGACCAGGCGCAGGTCGAAGAAGACGAGGACGCCCGCGGCGGCGATCTGGCCGGCCAGCTTGATGAAGGGGTCCATCCCCCACCAGTCGTCCAGGAAGCCGGTGACCGTGATGAGGCCGCCCGCGATGATCAGGGCCATCACCGGATTGCCGTCGGCCTCGCCGAGCGCCTCGCCGGTGTGGGCGAGCTGGCTGGCCACCAGCAGCCCCGCCACCAGGCCGCCGTACATCGCCAGGCCCCCGAGCCGGGGCGTCGGCGTGGTGTGCACGTCGCGCTCGCGGATCTCCGGAGCGGCCCCTATGCGGATGGCGAAGCGGCGCACCAGCGGGACGAGGAGGTACGTCACCGCAGCCGCTATGAGCGCCATGAACAGGTATTCGCGCACGGTCCTAGTTTCGCGGATGCGCCGGGCCCCTGTGACCGGAAATCGACACAGACCGGCTTAATATTCGCTGAGATATGGACGATGGATGGTCAGGAGCGCCGTCACCCGCTCGCGGACGTCCCCGGCGCCCCCGGGATTGCGCACCGCCTCGGCCACCAGCGTGCCGACCTCCTTCAGCTCCTCCGGCCCCATGCCCTGGGTCGTGACGCACGGCGTGCCGACGCGCAGGCCCGAGGTCACGGCCGGAGGCTCCGGATCATACGGGATGGCGTTGCGGTTCAGCGTGATCCCCGCCGCGGCGCACCGCCGCTCCGCCTCGGCCCCCGACACACCGAGGCCGCGCAGGTCGATGAGCGCGAGATGCGTGTCGGTGCCGCCGGACACCGGGCGCATGTCCGCCGCGGCCAGCGCGTCGCACAGCGCCCGCGCGTTGGCGACGACGCGCCTCGCGTACGCGGCGAACTCCGGCCGCAGCGCCTCACCGAACGCCACCGCCTTGGCCGCCACGGCGTGCATCAGCGGCCCGCCCTGCACGAACGGGAACACCGCCCGGTCCACGCGCGCCGCCAGCTCCTCCGTGCACAGGATGCCGCCGCCGCGCGGCCCGCGCAGCGTCTTGTGCGTGGTGAACGTCACGACGTCCGCGTACGGCACCGCCGACGGGACGACCCCGGCCGCCATCAACCCCGCCGGGTGCGCGATGTCGGCCATCAGCCACGCGCCCACCTCGTCGGCGATGCCGCGGAACACGGCGTAGTCGAGCAGCCGCGGGTACGACGTCGCCCCGCACACGATGACCTTCGGCTGGTGCCGCAGCGCCAGATCCCTGACCTCGTCGTAGTCGACCAGCTCCGTGTCGCGGCGCACGCCGTACGAGACCACGTCGAACCAGCGGCCCGAGAAGTTCACCTTGGACCCGTGTGTGAGGTGGCCGCCGTGCGACAGTGCCATCGCCAGCATCGTGTCGCCCGGCTGGAGCAGCGCCGCGTACGCGGCCAGGTTGGCCGAGGCGCCGGAGTGAGGCTGGACGTTGGCGTGGTCGGCGCCGAACAGCCGCCGTGCCCGCTCGGTCGCGATCCGCTCGGCCCGGTCCACGACCTCGCAGCCGCCGTAGTAGCGCCGGCCGGGGTAGCCCTCGGCGTACTTGTTGGTGAGGGTGGACCCGAGGGCGGCGAGGACCGCGGGCGAGGTGAAGTTCTCGCTGGCTATGAGCTGGAGGCCGCCGCGCAGCCGCTCCAGCTCGTCCAGCAGGACCTGGGCCAGCTCCGGGTCCTGTCTCCGGAGCAGGTCGAAGTCCGGGCCGTAGTAGGGCTGAGCACCCATTTTTCCACTGTACGGGCGGATGCTCGATTTTCTAAGAGGGTTCTGGTTCTGGTGTCCTGTGTCGGCGGGTGGCCGTCAGGCCGGCTCGTCGTCCGGGCCCGCCCGTTCAGGTGTTCGACGATTCAGGAGAACGCGTGCGGCGCGCCCGCCGAGCTGGGGATCCAGCGCGGCGTGTCGGCGGCCTCGTCGCTGATGGAGGTGAGCACCGCCTGGCGGTACAGGGCGAGCCTGGAACGCCACTCGGCGATGTCCTCGACGTACCGGGAGCCGACGGGCGCGTCCCACGTCTGCGGGCTCCTGGCGAGCGTGTAGGCCTTGTCAAGGGCCTTCGTGAGCTCCTCCAGGAGCGGCTGGACGGTCTGCCAGGCGGTCACCAGGCGCTGATACTCGGGATTGAACTCCCAGGCCCTCGGCTGGGAGTCGAGCGGGTTGGTGCCGCCGGTCATGGGCGGGGTCTCCCCCGGACGCATCGGCTGGGGGGCGGGCGGGTCGACGAGTGCCATCATGCGCTCCTGTATCGGGTGCCGGGGCCGCCGTCGTGGGGGTGCTCGGGGTGGTCGTGCGGGTCTTCGGGGGTGGGGGTGATGTGGTCGAGCGGGATGCCCGGCGGCTGAGCACCGCCGATCCGGTCGAGGAGGGAGCGCAACTCGTCGAGGTCGAGGGGGCCGGCCGGGGCGGATATGGCGTGAGGGGTGTCTTGGACGGTGGTGGCCTGGTCGGGGCTCGGTGGCGCCGCCGGCGTCACCGAGGCGGCCGCGGCCCCCGGGCCACCGGATGACGCGGGGGCCGTCGGGTCGATGACGACCGGGGCGCCCTGGCCGGGTGTGGTGTCACGACCGGGTGTGGTGTCACGGCCGGGTGTGGTGTCACGGACCACGCCGGTGTCGCGGCCAGACGTCGTGTCCTGGTCGGGAGAGGTGCGGTCGGGCGTCGTGTCGCGGTCGGGCGTCGTTTCGCGGTCGGGCGAGGTGCCGTCGATGTCGCGCGGCGTCGTGTCCGCGCATCCCGTGCCGGTTCCGTCCACCTGGCCGGGCGTGGTGCCGGTCGTCCGATCCGTCCCGGTGCCGTCCGCGTGACCGGGCGTGGTGTCGATCGGCTGGGCAGGATGGGCGCCGGTGCCGGGCGTGGTGTCGATCGGCTGAACGGGGTGGGCGCCACTGATCGGAGTGCCGTCCGCGGGCGCCGTGCCGATCGGATGGACCGGGTGGGCGCCACCGATCGGAGTGCCGTCCGCGGGCGCCGTGCCGATGGGGATGGTCGGTGTGGCGGGCTGGGCGTCGCCTGAGGGGGTGGGCATCTCGATCGGCTGGACCCTGTCCAGGTTGTCCAGGATGTCGCTGATCTGCGCTGCCGTGGGTGGGTCGATGGGTATCTGGAGGACCTTCACGCCGTCGACGATCACCACGTGTGGCTTCTGGGGGTCGAGATCGGCCGGGTGATTCTTGGCGGGGGTGTCCACGCGGTCGTCCGGAGAGGCGGGATCGGCAGGGGTTGCCGGGTCCGCCGGGGTGGCCGGATCTGCTGGCGTTGCCGGGGTCGCGGGATCGGCCGGAGTCGTGGGGTCGGCGCCGTCGCCTCTGGGGTCGGGGACGCCGATGGGGTCCGCGGGGGTGAGGTCGGACGCGTCCGCGCCCGACTCGGCGCCGCGGTCACGCCTGCTGCCCAGGTCGTCGTCCTTGGGCTCGTCGCGCGTGCCCGAGTCGTCACCGACGCCCGTGTCGTCGCGCGTGCCGGTGTCGTCACCTGTACGGGTGTCGTCACCTGTGCGCGTGTCACCGCCGGTCCGAGTGTCACCGCCGGTCCTCGTGTCGTCGCCCGTGCGGCTGTCGTCCTTGCACGACCTGCCATCGTCCCGCGTCGTGCCGTCGTCGCGACCCGTGTCGGCGTCGACCCTTCGGCCGTCGTCGTCCTTGGCGTCCGGCTTGGACGGCTTGGGGTCGTCGCCCTTCTTGGCGTCGTCCTTGGCTGGTTTGTGGTGCTCGCCGGTCTTGGGGTCGTCGTCCATGGCATCCGGTTTGGACGGCTTAGGGTCGTCGCCCTTCTTCGGCTCGTCCTCGCCCTTCCTGGGCCGGCCGTCGTCCGCCTTCGGCTCGTCCGACTTCTTGGGGGTCTCGTCCTTGGTGTCGGCGCCCACCGAGGGGCTGTGGTCGCGGGGCTCGTCGGCGCGTTTCTCCAGCAGCCCGAGCCGTACCCTGACGTCCTTGGCCATGGTGTCCGCGGCGTCCGCGATCTGGGCCGGACGGTGGGCGGCGCGCGTGGGCAGACCGGCGCGGGTCATGATCTGGGTGACCCGGCCCTCCGTCGCGCGCATCTGGGCGGCCGCGCGCTTGATCTCCGCCAGCAGGTCACGGACCACTTCGGGATCCATGCCGTCGAACTTGCCCATGGGCTGCTCCCGGACGTCGTGGCCGCTCCGGAACTCACCGTAGGCATGTCCGGACCGCGACCGCAGCCGGGATAAGCAGACGGTATACGTCAGTCGTCGGTGGCGACGTACCCGATGATGCCGCGCAGCTTCTCCACCGGGATCGCCCCGCGCCGCAGCAGCCGCGGCACCGCGGTGGTGAGGTCGAGGATGGTGGAGGGCGTGTTGTCGGTGGTCTTGCCGCCGTCGAGGTAGACGGCGACGGACTCGCCGAGCTGCTCCTCGGCCTCGCCGGCGGTGACGGCGGCGGGCGCGCCCGACCGGTTGGCGCTGGACACGGCCATCGGGCCGGTCTCCTTGAGCAGGTCGAGCGCCACCGGGTGGAGCGGCATGCGGATCGCGACCGTGCCCTTGGTGTCGCCCAGATCCCACGACAGGGCCCGGTTGGCCTTGCAGACGAGCGTGAGCGGCCCGGGCCAGAAGGCGTCGATGAGGTCCTGGCCGTACGGGCCGAGGTCCTCGACGAGCGCGCCGGCGGCGCGGACGGTGCCGACGAGGACAGGCGGCGGCATGTCGCGGCCCCTGCCCTTGGCCTCCAGCAGCGCGGTGACGGCCGCGGGTGTGAACGCGTCGGCGCCGATGCCGTAGACGGTGTCGGTCGGAAGCACCACCAGCTCGCCGCGGCGGACGGCGGCGGCGGCCTCGGTCAGGCCCTCGGCGCGTTGTTCGAGGTCCGTGCAGTCAAAGGTTCTGCCCACGCGTGCATCCTAGTCAGTCGGGCTGGTCAGGCTAGTCGGGCTCGTCTTGGCCGAGCCTCGCGGTGACGAAGCGGTCCCTGCGGGTCAGGTCCTGGTGCAGGCGCACGTCGCGCCATCCGCTGGCCTCGGGGAACGTCAGGTAGACGGCGTTGCCCTGCTCGTCGGCGTGCTCGACGGCCACCCAGCCGCCGGGGCGCAGCAGCCGCCGGGCCGTGCGCTCGACCGCGCGCACCTCGCCGAGGCCGTCGTCGCCGGTGCCGTAGAGCGCCCGCGAGGGGTCGTAGTCGCGCACCTCGGGGTCGCGCGGGATGGCGCCGGGCGGGATGTAGGGCGGGTTGGAGATGACCAGGTCGACCTTGCCGTTGAGCTCGGGCAGCGCCTCGGCGAGGTCCTCCGGGTGCAGGTGGACGCGGCCCTGGCCGTGCTCGGTGATGTTGCGCTTGGCCCAGCCGTACGCGTCGGGGTCGACCTCGACCGCGTGGACCTCGGCCAGCGCCACCTCCTGGGCGATGGACAGCGCGATGGCGCCGGAGCCGGTGCCGAGGTCGACGACCAGCGGCGCGGCGACGTCCATCGCGTGAAGGGTCTCGATGGCCCAGCCGGCCATGACCTCGGTCTCGGGCCGCGGCACGAACACCCCGGGCCCGACCTTGAGCTCCAGGTAGCGGAAGTAGGCGTGCCCGGTGATGTGCTGCAGCGGCTCACGGGCCTCGCGGCGGGCGACGCCCTCCCAGAACAGGGCGTCGAAGTCGGCGTCCCCGACCGTGTGCAGCTCGCTCCTGCGCACGCCGTGAACGAATGCCGCGATCTCCTCCGCGTCGGTGCGCGGCGAGGGCACACCTGCCTCGGCCAGCCGGGCGGTGGCGAGCGCGATCTCGTCCAGCAGAAATGTCATGAGTGTTGTGCGAGCTTCTCCGCCATCTCGGCGTCGATGAGTGCCTGGGTGACGGCGTTGAGCTCGCCGTCGAGGACCTGGTCGAGGTTATACGCCTTGAAGCCGACGCGGTGGTCGGAGATGCGGTTCTCGGGGAAGTTGTAGGTGCGGACGCGCTCGGAGCGGTCGACGGTGCGGACCTGCGACTTGCGCTCGGCCTGCGCGGCCGCGTCGGCCTGCTCCTGGGCGATGGCCAGCAGCCGGGCGCGCAGGATGCGCAGCGCCGACTCCTTGTTCTGGAGCTGGCTCTTCTCGTTCTGGCAGGAGACGACCACGCCGGTGGGCAGGTGGGTGATGCGGACCGCGGAGTCGGTGGTGTTGACGCTCTGTCCGCCGGGGCCGCTGGAGCGGTAGACGTCGATGCGCAGGTCGTTGGGGTCGACGTGGACGTCGACCTCCTCGGCCTCCGGGTAGACGAGCACGCCCGCGGCACTGGTGTGGATGCGGCCCTGCGACTCGGTGACGGGCACCCGCTGCACGCGGTGGACGCCGCCCTCGTACTTGAGCCGGGACCACACGCCCTCGTCGCCCTTGGCCTTGATGCCGACCGTGACGTCCTTGTAGCCGCCGAGGTCGGAGGGCTGGGTGTCGATGATCTCGGTCTTCCAGCCGAGCCGCTCGGCGTAGCGGAGGTACATGCGCAGCAGGTCGCCGGCGAACAGCGCGGACTCCTCGCCGCCCTCGCCCGCCTTGATCTCCATGATGATGTCCTTGTCATCGTTGGGATCGCGCGGGATCAGCAGGTGCTTGAGGCGCTCCTCCAGCTGGGGGATGCGCTCCTCCAGCTCCACCGCCTCTGCCGCGAACGCCTCGTCCTCGCCGCCCAGCTCCTTGGCGGCGGTCAGGTCGTCGCGGACCGACTCCAGCTCGCGGTAGGTGGTGACGATGGGCGTGAGCTGGGAGTAACGCCTGCCGAGAGTGCGGGCCTGGTGCTGGTCGGCGTGCACGGCGGGATCGGCGAGCCGCAGCTCCAGCTCGGAATACTCCTTGAGCAACTCGTCGAGGTTCACCGTGGGTCCTTCTGCTTGGTTTTCCGGCCGTTCACCAACAACGCCGACCCGGCGCACCCATGAGTGCGTCCGGGCCGGCGTCGGTGAAGCTACTTGCCCGAGGCCTTCTTGCCGAAGCGCTTCTCGAAGCGGGCCACCCGGCCGCCGGTGTCGAGGATCTTCTGCTTGCCCGTGTAGAACGGGTGGCAGGCGGAGCACACGTCGGCGTGGATGGCGCCGTTCTTCGCGGTGCTGCGCGTCGTGAAGGTGTTGCCGCAGGTGCAGGTCACCTGGGTGACGTTGTAGTCAGGGTGGATGTCGCGCTTCATTGCTGTCCTTTCGGGGTGCGGCCGCCGGGTCGCCTGTTCACGCGCCGAGCGCGTCGGCGGGAGCCGGAGCCGCTACGGGTCAGCTACCAGTGTGCCAGATGCTTCAACCCTCCCAGGCCACGCGGCATTCCCCCGGGCCGTATGGCGAACCTTATGACGCGGTCACCCGAGTCACACTAGGCTCCCGCGCACAAACCGTTACTTACCACCCATAAGGACTGCGATCAGATGATGAAGGGGATGCGGCTGCTCATCGCGGCCGCTACGGGGGCAACGCTTCTCGTCGGAGGTGTGCACGTCTCGGCCGCGAACGCGGCCACGGCCGGTCCGGACTTCTCCGGGGCGGCCTCGTCCGACGCGTTCATCCCCCTCGACAAGGACGTCGAGGTCAGCGTGACGCTGCAGCTGAGGGACCCGGGGACCGTCAGCGCCGTCAGCGGCGACATCACGCCACCCGGAGGCGCCGGGAGGCCCGTGGGCTTCGACTTCCGGCCGTCCGGCGCGGCGGAGACCGCGCTGACCGGCCGCTTCGCCATCGGCAAGGACGACCCCGCCGGCAGTTGGCGGATGAACGTCAAGGTCACCCGCGACGGCGCCACCCGCGACAACGTCTTCGAGCTCGGCGTGGCGGCCCGGCAGGGCATCACCGACGCGGTCGTGCGGCCGAACCCGGTGCAGCTCGTCAAGGGCAAGGACGTCAAGGTCTCGGTCCGAGCGGGCGTCACCGGGGCGGCATCCGTGTCGGCCCTGCTGGTCAACGACGAGACGGCCGAGACCTTCGATGTCGGCGACCTGGAGCGCGGCTCCGACGGCTACTACCGGGGGGTCACGTACTTCAGCGACGACACCGGGCCCGGCTCATGGACCCTCGAGGTCCACGCCACCCGGGGCGGCCAGACGCTCAAGGGCGTCGCATCGTTCACCGTGAAGGCCCCGGCACGGGGCTCGTCCGGGAAGACGAGGACCAGGGTGACGATCAGCGCCCCGGCCAAGGCGGCCAAGGGACGTCCGGTCAAGGTCCAGGGCAAGGTCTTCCGCGGCTCCGCGGCGTACCCGGGCAAGAAGCTGGAGGTCTACTTCAAGGCCAAGGGCACCAAGTCGTACAAGCTGCTGGGCTTCGCGCGGAGCAACTCCTCCGGCAGGTACGTCAGGACGTACACGGCCAGGAAGGACGGCTACTTCCGCGTCAAGGCGCCGGGCACGGCCAGGACCCGCAGCTCCCTGTCACCGCAGGAGTTCGTCGACGTCAGGCCCTGACGCGCCGGCTCCGGGGACGTTCTAACGGCCCAGGTAGGTGAGCACGGCGAGCACCCGCCGATGGTCCTCGGGCGCCGGCCCGAGGGCCAGCTTGGTGAAGATGCCGGAGATGTGCTTCTCCACCGCGCCCTCCGTGACCACCAGCCGCGAGGCGATCGCGGTGTTGGAACGGCCCTCGGCCATCAGCGCCAGCACCTCACGCTCACGCGGCGACAGCGAGTCGAGCGGGGCGCCCCGGCGCTGGCGGCTGAGGAGTTGCATGACCACCTCGGGGTCGATGACCGTGCCGCCCGCGGCCACCTGTCTCACCGCCGCCAGGAACTCGGCCACGTCGGCGATCCGCTCCTTCAGCAGGTAGCCGACCGCCGGGCCGATCAGCTCGCCGGCGTAGCGCTCCTCGACGTACTGCGACAGCACCAGGATCGGGAAGCCGGGCCGCGCCTCACGCACGCGCAGGGCGGCCCGCAGCCCCTCGTCGGTGTGCGTGGGCGGCATCCGGACGTCGACGATGGCGAGGTCGGGGTCGTGCCGCTCGACCGCCTCCACGAGGGCGTCGCCCTCGGACACGCTCTCCACCGTCTCCACGCCGCCGTCGGCCAGCAGGCGCGCGAGCCCCTCGCGCAGGAGCACGGAGTCCTCGGCGATCACCACGCGCATGACCTCATGACTACCACGCGCAGGGCAGCTCCGCGCGCACGATCGTCGGACCGCCGACGGGGCTGTGCAGCACCAGGACGCCGTCGATGGTGGCCGCCCGGTCGGCCAGGCCGGCCAGCCCGCCGCCGGGGTGGACGGCCGCTCCACCGATCCCGTCGTCCCACACGTCCACCGTCACTCCCCCGCCGTCCCTGGCCACCCGCACGCTCGCCTCGGTGGCCGCGGAGTGCTTGGCCAGGTTCGCCAGCGCCTCGGCCACGATGAAGTACGCGATGCTCTCCACCGCCGCCGGCGGCCGCTCCTCCACCTCGACCGACACGTCCACGCGGATCGGGGCGCGGGCGGCCAGCGCCGACAGGGCAGCGTCGAGCCCCCGGTCGCTGAGGATCGCCGGGTGGATGCCGCGGGCGAGGTCGCGCAGCTCCTGGATGGCGGCCTTGGTGCCCGCGTGCGCCTGCTCGATGAGCGCCCGCGCCTCCTCCGGGTCGGTGTCGAGCTTCGTCCGGGCGCGGCCCAGGTCGACCGCCACGGACAACAGCCGCTGCTGGGCGCCGTCGTGCAGGTCGCGCTCGATGCGGCGCCGCTCGGTCTCGGCCGCGTCGACGCCCCTCGCCCTGCTGGCCCGTAGCCGCTCCTCCTCGCTCCCGCCGAGCAGGACGACGGCCAGCGTGCCGTGCAGCCACGCCATGCCGCGCACGGCGTACGCGGTGACGACGAGCATGCCCAGCCCGGCGGCGGAGGCGAGCACGGCCTCCGGCCAGGAGTCGACCACGAGCCCGAGGGCGTAGGTCAGGGTCGCGTATTCCGTGAACAGGAGCGGGGCCGCCAGCATGTACAGCGTCGCCGACCACAGCGAGACGGAGATCACGCACTCGACCAGGCTGAGCGGGCACAGCAGCAGCAGGTATCCGAGGTCCCTCCAGGTCGCCGGGTCGCCGAGCAGCCAGCTCAGATGCGCGGCGATGCCCTTGCCGGGCCGGGACCGGTACGGCGGCACGATGCGCACGCCCAGCGCGACGCGTAACAGGCGCCGCTCCAGGGTGGCCGCGCCGCGCCAGATCCAGATGGTGGCCACCAGCAGCGGAATGCCGATCCACAGGAACACCAGGCCGAGCGACAGCGGCACCGCCAGCGTCAGCACCGCGAACCAGCCCAGCCCGGCCACGGGGCTCAGCAGGCAGTACGGCACGGCCCGCCACGTCGCCGGGTCGGTCAGCACGGCCCACGGGCCCCGAGGCTCGAACGGCACCCGCGTCCGTGTCGCCACGGCGGTCATGTCGGCTCCCATGGGGACAGCGTGCCTCGCGGGAGCGCGGGAGTGAATCCGGGGAGCTTCCGTCCAGAAGGTGGGGTTATCCCCCCTCGCCGTCAGCCACGGGACGCGAAAGGGGCGGCCGGAGGATCCGGCCGCCCCTTCGCTGTGCGCGCGTCAGTCGCGGTCGTTGCTCACCGTGGTCTTCTGGACCTGCAGGAGGAACTCGGCGTTGGACTTGGTCTCCTTCATCTTCTCCAGGAGAAGCTCCAGAGCCTGCTGCATGTCCAGGGCGTGCAGGACGCGGCGGAGCTTCCACACGATCTGGAGCTCGTCCTTGCCCATGAGGATCTCTTCCTTACGGGTGCCGGACGCGTCGACGTCCACCGCGGGGAAGATGCGCTTGTCCGCCAGGGAACGGTTGAGCTTGAGCTCGGCGTTGCCCGTGCCCTTGAACTCCTCGAAGATGACCTCGTCCATCTTGGACCCGGTCTCGACCAGGGCCGTGGCGAGGATCGTCAGCGAGCCGCCGTTCTCGATGTTGCGGGCGGCGCCGAAGAAGCGCTTGGGCGGGTAGAGCGCCGTGGAGTCGACACCACCCGACAGGATGCGACCGGATGCCGGGGCCGCCAGGTTGTAGGCGCGGCCGAGGCGGGTGATCGAGTCGAGCAGGACGACCACGTCGTGGCCCAGCTCCACCAGGCGCTTGGCCCGCTCGATGGCGAGCTCGGCGACCGTGGTGTGGTCCTCGGCGGGACGGTCGAAGGTCGAGTGGATGACCTCGCCCTTGACCGACCGCTGCATGTCGGTGACCTCTTCGGGCCGCTCGTCCACGAGCACGACCATGAGGTGGCACTCGGGGTTGTTGCGGGTGATCGCGTTGGCGATCGACTGCAGCACCATCGTCTTGCCGGCCTTGGGCGGCGAGACGATGAGGCCACGCTGGCCCTTGCCGATGGGCGCGACGAGGTCGATGATCCTCGTGGTGAGGATGTTCGGCTCGGTCTCCAGGCGCAGGCGCTCCTGCGGGTACAGCGGCGTCAGCTTGTTGAAGTCGGGCCGGTTGCGGGCCTGGTCCGGGTCCATGCCGTTGACGGTGTCGAGGCGGACCAGGGCGTTGAACTTCTCGCGGCGCTCGCCGTCGCGCGGCTGCCGGACGGCGCCGGTGATGACGTCGCCCTTGCGCAGGCCGTTGCGGCGGATCTGCGCGATCGAGACGTAGACGTCGTTGCTGCCCGGCAGGTAGCCGCTGGTGCGCACGAACGCGTAGTTGTCCAGGATGTCGAGGATGCCGGCGATCGGGATGAGGACGTCGTCCTCGCCGATCACGGGCTCGCTGCCCTCGAAGCGGTCACGGCCGCGGCCGCGGTTGCGCTCCCTGAACCGGCCCCGGCGACCGCGTCCGCCGCGGTCGTCGTCGTCGCCGCCACCGCGCTGGTCGTTGCGGTCGCCGCGCTGGTCACGACCGGCGTCGGCGACGCGCTGGTCGCGGCCGTCCCGGCCACCGTCACGGCCGCCGTCGCGACCGCCGTCACGGCCACCGTCGCGACCGCTGTCACGACCGCCGTCGCGGATGCTGTCACGACCGCCGTCACGGCCGCCGTCGCGGATGCTGTCACGACCGCCGTCACGACCGCCGTCGCGGATGCTGTCACGGCCGCTGTCGCGACCGCCCTCACCGCGGTCGCCGGACAGGCGGTCGTTGCCCCGGTCGTTGCCGGTACGCTCGCCACGCTCGCGGCGCTCGCCGCGGCTGCGCCGCTCGCGGCGGCTCTCGCCGCGCTCGCCACGCGGGTCGCCCTGCGTCACGTCACCGGGCTGCGCGGGCTGCTCGACGGCCGGCTCGGCCACGACGGCCGGGGCGGCAGCGGCGGCCACGGGCTCGGCGACGGGCTCGGCCTGAGGCGCGGGCGCGGGCTCGTCGGCGGGCTTGGCGCGGGAACGTTCCCTGCGGGCCCGGGTGGGGCGCTCCGCCACGGGAGCCGCGTCAGCCACGGCGGGGGCCTCGGCCACGGGAGCCGGCGCGCTCGCGCCGTCCGCGGAGCCGCCCTGCTTCTCCTGGATGGCCGCGATGAGCTGGCTCTTCCGCATGCGCCCGGTGCCGCTGATGCCCAGCTCGGCGGCCATCTTCTGCAGCTCGGGCAGCACCTTCGCGGACAGGCCGGTGCCGGAGCGACGCGCGCGAGGCTTCGCCGCACGGGAGGGGGTGTCGCCGGACGCGGGCTGCGCAGGCGAGCCCGTTGCGTCGGAGAGGAGTTCGGTGGTGTCGCTCAACTAAAAGGTCCTTCCCAGGGGTCGGGCGCCGGTTTCGTTCTGCCGGGCGTCCCGGAGGTGCTTGCGATCCGGCGCAACAGACCGGGTCGGGGTGCACTTTGCGATCTTCGGCCGCCGCTGGGGACGGTCGCCACTCATCGGGAGAGGCTCGTCCAGGCCGCCACAGGCCGGTGGCGCGTGGAAGACACCCCCCAGATTGCTGTCGCCAGCCAGATGTCGAGGTGATTCGAACGCGCGGACCCCCGTCAACGCCGCCTCGCGTCGGGCCAACCGGGTGTGGGCCAACCGGAGGCGACGGGTTCCGGGGAGACAGCCGCGCTGCTCACGCCTCGCGACGTGAAGCATGATGCAGCGATGTGTGGCTGACAAGCACGCACCCAACAAGGGGGCATCTGGTGCGGCTACCAGCCTAACATCACCAGCGCACACGGCTATTCCCTGGAGGTCTAAAGAGGCATCAGCGTGTCTCGGGAAACTGAACGTTCGCCCCGACGTGGTCGACGTCCATTTGCTGGATGTGCCAGTCAGTACCCACTTCGGGCGCGATCAAATCCTGCGAATCCGGTGTCGAAAACGCGAGGACCGTGGGACCCGCGCCCGACACGATCGCGGGCACGCCCACTGCACGCAGACGTTGTACCAGATCCGCGCTCCGCGGCATCGCAGGCGCGCGGTAGTGCTGGTGGAGCCGGTCTTCGGTCGCCGCCATGAGCAACCCCCGATCAGGCCGCTGGGTCAGCGCGGCGATCAGCAGCGCGGCCCGGCCGGCGTTGAAGGAGGCGTCCTTGTGGGGCACGTCCTTCGGCAGCAGCCCCCGTGCCCTCTCCGTGGCCAGTCGTGTCGCCGGAACGAACACGACGGGACGCACACGTGCGTCGGGGACCAGTTTCACCATACGCGGTGCGCCGGACTGCTCCATCCAGGCCACGGTCAGGCCCCCGGCCAGGCACGGAGCGACGTTGTCGGGGTGGCCCTCCATCTCGGTGGCCAGCGCGAACACCTCGTCGTCGCCGAACCCGCCGCCCTCGGGCGAACCGCCGTCGGACGAACCCTCCTCGGACGAACCGCCCTCGGACAAGCCGCCGTCGGACCCGTTCGGGAAGGCGAGCGCGCGGGCGGCGAGGATGCCCGCGCAGATGGCCGCCGACGACGAGCCGAGGCCGCGGGCGTGCGGGATGCGGTTGAGGCAGCTCACCCGGATGCCGGCCGGCTGCGCGACGCCCATGCGGTCGAACGCCCGGCGCATCGCCTTGACGACCAGATGGCCCTCGCCGAGGTCCAGCTCCCCCTCGCCCTCGCCGCGGACCGTCACCTGGACGCCGGGCTCGGCGGTCAGCTCCGCCTCCACCTCGTCGTACAGGCCGAGCGCCAGGCCGAGCGCGTCGAAGCCGGGGCCCAGGTTGGCCGACGTGGCGGGCACGCGGATCAGCACGGTGCCCCTCCGATCAGGGCTCATCCGATCAGGTCTTCCTCTCCGCGCGGCGGGGTCAGGCCAGGCCGAGGGCGGCGGCGGCCGCGTGGACGTCGATGGGCACCGTGACCGGCGCCGGGGCGCCCGAGATGGCCCAGTCGGGGTCCTTCAGCCCGTTGCCGGTGACCGTGCAGACGATCCGCTGCCCGGGCTCGATCAGCCCCTCCGCGTGCGCCTGGAGCAGGCCCGCGACGCTGGCCGCCGAGGCCAGCTCGACGAACACGCCCTCCTCCTGCGCCAGCAGCTTGTACGCGGCGGCGATCTGCCGGTCGGTGACCGACTGGATGGCGCCGCCGGACTCGTCGCGCGCGGCGGTGGCGAGCTGCCACGAGGCGGGGTTGCCGATGCGGATGGCGGTGGCGATCGTGTGCGGGTGCGCCACGGGCGCGCCGGTCACGATCGGGGCCGCGCCGCTCGCCTGGAAGCCGAACATCCGCGGCGCCTTCGACGACACCCCGTCGGACAGGTACTCCTGGTAGCCCATCCAGTACGCGGAGATGTTGCCGGCGTTGCCCACGGGGATGCAGTGGATGTCGGGCGCGTCACCGAGCGTGTCGACGATCTCGAACGCGGCCGTCTTCTGACCCTGGAGCCGGAACGGGTTGACCGAGTTGACCAGCGCGATGGGATAGCTGGAGGACAGCTTGCGGGTCATCTCCAGGCAGTCGTCGAACGACCCCTCGACCTGGAGCAGCGTGGCGCCGTGGACGAGCGCCTGGGCCAGCTTGCCCATGGCGATCTTGCCGCGGGGCACGAGCACGGCGCAGGTGAGGCCGGCGCGCACGGCGTAGGCGGCGGCCGAGGCCGAGGTGTTGCCGGTGGAGGCGCAGATGACCGCCTTGGCGCCCTCCTCGACGGCCTTGCTGATGGCCATGGTCATGCCACGGTCCTTGAAGCTGCCCGTCGGGTTGGCGCCCTCGACCTTGAGATAGACGTCGCAGCCGGTGAGGGCCGAGACGCGGTGCGCGGGCACCAGGGGCGTGCCGCCCTCCAGAAGCGTGACGACCGGCGTCCTCGTGGTGACCGGAAGGCGCTCTCGGTACTCCTCGATGAGGCCACGCCACGACCTGCTCATGATGACTCCCTGCCTGCGATGTTGCGCCCGAGTGTACGGGGTGCCGGGGCGAGCCGTGGACGCCGTCCAAGGGTCGGGAGACTTCCCATCGGGTGTGCCGCATTACAGGAAATTCTCAGCATCTCCCGATAAAGTTTCGGCCAGGGGGGTCACCGACATGAACGCGCGTCCTGCCATGACGCAGAACGACTTTTCTCCTTTGCAGCCACCGGAGCTCGGCGCCTGGACGCCCGCCCGGTCCGTGAGCGTGGTGATTCCCGCGCACGGCGGGCCGCACCTGGATCTGACGCTCGCCGCGCTCGCCGCGCAGACGTACCCCGGCCACCTCCTGGAGGTCCTGGTCGTGGACGACGGCAGCGAGCCGCCGATCCGGCTGCCGGAGATCCGCCCGGACAACACCCGCCTGGTGCCCGTGCGGACCGGCTGGGGCATCTCCAACGCGGTCAACACCGGGGCCAACGCCGCCGACGGCGAGATCATCCAGCGGCTCGACGCCGACATGGTGCCCTGCCGCGAGCACATCGAGGCGCTCGCCCGCTGGCACCACGTGACCGACTACCTGGTCACGATCGGGATGAAGCGGTTCGTGGAGGCGCCGCCGCTCACCGCGGGCGAGGTCTTCCGCGCCGGGGACCTGGGAGAGCTCTTCGACCTGGACAAGGCGGTGGCCAGCTCGACGGAGGCGACGATCGCCAAGACCGGCGGGCTGCGCAAGAGCCGCAACCCGTACCACGTGTGCACGGGGCCCACGGTGGCCCTGCCGCGCGAGGTCTTCCACGCCGTGGGCGGGCTCGACCCCACCGTGCTGCGCGGCGAGGACACCGAGTTCGCCTACCGGCTGGCCATGCACGGCGTGGTGTTCGTCCCGGACCTGGAGGCGCGGGCCGTCCATCTCGGGCTGCCCGCGCAGCACCTCGACCGCGAGCGCGCGGTGCGCGCCGTCGAGCCGTACCTGGCGCACCGCGTCCCGCTCCGCCGCGACCTGCGCAAGGACCGCGGGCGGCGGTGGCTGGTGCCGTACGTCGAGATCGTGCTGGACGTCACGGACACCTCCGAGGCCGTCGTACGGCAGGCGGTGGCCGCCGCGCTGGACGGCAAGCTGCAGGACGTGGCGGTGACCCTGGTCGGGCCGTGGTCGCTGCTGCGCGACGGGCGGCGCTCGGTGCTCGGCGACCCGTGCTTCGAGCTGCGGCTGATGCGCGACCTGTTCGCCCACGACGAGCGGATCAGGCTGATCGACGAGGCCGCGCCCACCCCCGCCCCGGCCCCGTTCCGCTACCGGGGGCCGGTCGACGTGCCGCTGCACCGCGCCACGCTGGAGCGCATGGTGGAGGACGCGCAGAAGGACCTCACCGGCGTGCTGGTCGTGGACCTGCCCGACGGGCGCGCGGCCCGGCTCGAACGCACCTCCGCCCTCGGCCGCGCGCTCCTGCTGGCGGAGCCGGGCGAGGACCTGGACGAGATCATCGCGACCACCCACGGCGTACGGCACGTGGCGCCGGACCGCTACTGGCCCCCGGCGCCCGCCGGCACGGCCGCTCCGGCCGCCTCCTCCGCGGGGCAGGCGCGGCCCACCATGGCCGCCCCGACGGCCGCTAAGGCCGCCCCGGTCACGGTGCCGGACACGGTCGGCCAGGAGGCCGAGCGGTCGCTGCTCGGACGCCTGAAGTCGGCCCTGCGCTCCAACTGACGCCCCTGCCCCGTGGCCTTGCCGGGGGCGGGCGTCAGGCTCGCGGACGCTTGCCCAGGGCGCGCTTGACCGTGGTGGACAGCAGCGCCCGCATGCTCTGCTGCGCGCGGTTGGCGGCGGCGAGCTGCCTGCGCAGGGCGCTGACGTCGCGGCGCAGCTCGACTGTGCTCTTGCGCCACTTGCCCGCCTCCTCACGCCACTTGCCGACCTGGCCGCGCAGCCGCTCGACCTCCTTGGCCAGCCGTGCCGCCTCCGCCTGGGCCTCGTCGCGGGCGCGCAGGACGCCGCGGCGGCCGGTGACGGCGGCGGGCTCGGTGGTGAAGGCGTACGTCTCCCCCTCGACCCAGGTGACGCCCGCCACCTCGTCCACGACGTCGTCGAGGTCCTCGCCGGGCCGCGCCAGGAGGCGGGCGCGGGCGAAGGCCGAGGTGCGTTCGAGCCGGGCGGCGACCACGCCGTGCGGTGACTCGTCCAGGAGCACGTTGACCAGGCCCAGCCCCTCGTCGCGGCACAGGTCGAGGAGCCGGGCGAGACTGTCCTCGCCCGGCGCCCACCCGCGCGGAAGGCGCAGCACGTACGGCACGGCGGGATCCACCACGGGGGTGTCGCGGAGCCGGACGCGCCCCTCGTGCAGGTAGTGGCCGTGGACGAGGACGAGGTCGAGGCCGGGGTCGGCCAACGGGGCGCGGCGCTCGCGCTGCAGCGACTCCCACGGGCCGGTGACGACGACGCTCAGGTCGGCCACGGTGCCGGCTAGCAGCGCGTCGACGGTCCCGCGCACGCTCTCGTAGCCCGCGGTGCCGTCGACCACGGCGGTGACGTACGGCACCTTCCACTGGCGGCCCGGATGGGAGCGCAGCCACCGGTAGGAAGGGATGCGGTCGGCCACGAACGCGTGGCTGACCCGGTCGATGCGCTCCTTGTCGCGCATGCGCATGGTGGGCCCGAGGTGGTAGGCGCGGGCCCGCGGCTCGGGCACGAACACCGCCCCGGCCTGGGCCAGCCGGTAGCCCATCTCGGTGTCCTGGCCCAGGACGAGGTCCTCGTCCATCGGGCCGGCCGCCTCGATCAGCCGGGCCGACACCGAGGTGGCGCCGCCGACGTGCAGGCTGAAGGGGCGCTGCGGGTTGTCCGTGAGGCCGTCGGTGCGCTCGACCAGCTCCACGATCCAGCCGTGGGGCTCGGCCGGCTCGAACGCCTGCTCCAGGTCGTCGGGCAACTCCGCCGGCACCGGCACGTCGGTGAACCTGATGTAGCCGGTCACGACGAGGTACGGCGCGACGTGGTGCCAGCGCATGTGGGCCTCGACGGCGCCGGGGGCCGGCAGTACGTCGGAGTCGAGCCAGTGGACGACGTCCCCGCCGGCCTCGGCCAGCCCGGCGTTGCGCGCGGCGGCCCGGCCCGGGCGGTCGCAGACGATCAGGCGGGTGCCGGGCGGCCGCGTGTCGGGCAGTCGCAGCGGGGGCGTGCTGCCGTTGTCGACGACCACGACCTCGGTCAGCTCCGCCGGGTAGGTCTGGCGGGCCAGCGCGGCCAGCGCGAGATCCAGCTTGTCCTGGCCGCCGTACGCGGGCACGATCACGCTGACGGTCAGCCGGGGCGTGAAGTCCTCGGCCGGTCGCAGGACCCGATAGTCGTTCCCCCGGACTCTCATGCCGCCTCCGCCCGCGAGCCGCCGTCCTCCATCAGCAGGCTCGGCCGGAAGCCGCGCCACTGGCTGGAGGCGAGCTTGAGGAAGTGGGCGAGCGGGAGCTGCCAGGTGTGGTCGCCGCTGAGCCCGCGCCTCAGGACGTAACCGAGGCCGTGTGTGCGGTAGATGCCGGCGCCCGACTCGGCGGCGGCTTTCAGGAAGTCACGATCGACCGCACGAGGCTGGGCGGGAAATCCCCCGATCTCCTGAAATTTCGTACGGGGAACCAGAATCGTGCCGCCGGCCACATGATCGGACCAGACCTCGCTCCGGTACGCCGCGCCGCTGGCGAACATGCTGCGCCGGATCGTCGCGCGCAGCGGCTCCAGGTAGAAGAACTCCCCCGAGGTGCCGGTCACGTCGGCGCCGGAGTAGGTCAGGGCCATGACGAGGTCGGCGAGGTGGTCCGGGCCGTACCAGTCGTCGTCGTCCCACTTGGCGAGGTACTCGCCGCCGGCCGGCGCCGCGGCCTCGTTGAGCACCGTGCCGAACGGCACCTCGGCGGGCACCTCGGTCCAGGCCACGGGCAGCGACAGCTCCTCGACGGCCCGGCGCACGCTCTCGTACGGCACTCCGTGCAGGCCCAGCAGCACCTCGACCTCGGCGCCGCGCTGGCGGGCGATCTGGGCGAGCGCGCCGGGGACCAGCTCCGGGCGCTTGGTGGCCATGACGACGCTGACGGACGGCGTGCCGGCCGGGCGGTGAGCGAGGCGGCGCAGCCGTACGCTGTGCTCCTCGCGTCGCAGGTCCGACAGGCAGCGGACGGTGCCGTCGGGCTCGTGGGCGAGCCAGGCGCGGTCGGTGATCACGGCGGCGAGGACGGCCGGCACCCAGGCGGGCGCGTGCGTCGCGGTGAGCGGCACGCCGGCGGCGGCCAGCCGTAAGAGACCGTCGAGCGGCACCGGCGCGGCCGGCCAGTCCACCTCCAGGCCGCGCAGCGGGCGCAGGGCGGCGATGTCGGCCGGCTGGGTGCGGGTCGAGGCGGGGGGCGGTGGGGAGGGCCGGGCGTCCTCGGGGGCCTCGGTGCCGTCGACCGTCCATCCGGCCTCGCTCCAGTGGAGGCGGGCCAGCCCCTGGTCCGGCGTGCGCGTGAAGCCACAGGGGGTGACGGCGGACATGCGTGCGGCGCTCCTCGACCGGCGTGGGACTCAGATCGGCGCCTACCTTACGCCGGTTTTACTGGCCCGTAGCCCAGTGCGTCATAGGTTGTCGCGCGATGCCGCAGGCCACAAGCGATCTTTCCCAGTTTGTCTCCAGGAACTTATGGCAACGTAGTGGCGAATGTTGATTAAGGTGTCAATAAATCCTTGACGCCGGATAAGTCCATGTATACGCAGTTCAAGACCACGAAGTCGATGTCTACGAAAGGTAAGCGCGGATGCTCTCGCCCCGCCGAACGGCAGCGGCCGCCGCGATCCTCGGAGTCCTGGCCGTCGCCGCCCTCGCGCTGCTCGTCCTGGGTGGCCTCGTGACCGTGGGGGCGGCGGCGGCGACGGGGGCGTTCCTGATCGCTCTGTCCGCCCTGGCCCTGCTCGTGCTCGTCGTACGCCGTCTCGACGGCAAGGCGCTGCGCATCGACCTGCGTGTGAAGAAGCACGAGGGCGAGCTGGCCAAGACCCTGACCGCGCTGCGGCGGATCGAGACGCGCCTCGACAAGCTGACGGCGGCCGTGGAGCAGTCCTCCGGCCGGCGCGGCGAGGACCTCTCCGCGATCCTGGCCTCCCTCGGCGAGGACCGCGTGAACGCCATGGTCCGCGCCCGAGAGGTGGAGGAGCTGCGCGCGGAGGTCCGCGCGCTGGCCGAGGGACCGGTATGAGCGGGACGGCACGCGTACCGCGCGTCAGGCACAACGACTACGGCTCGCTGGAGCCCCCGGAGCTGGGAGCGTGGCGACCGGAGCTGACCGTCTCCGTGGTGATCCCCGCCCGCGGCCGGCCGGCGGACCTGGAGCGGACCATGGCGTCCCTGGCCGCGCAGACCTACCCCGCCGAGCTGGTCGAGGTGGTCGTGGCGGACGACGGCAGCGAGCCGCCCCTCGACGTGCCCGGCGCGCGCGTGGTGCGGGTGACGGAGGGCTGGGGCCGCGGCGCCGCCCGGGAGGCCGGTCGGCTCGCCGCCACCGGCGACGTCGTCCACTGGCTCGACTCGGACATGATCCTGGCCGACGACCACGTCGAGGCGCACATGCGCTGGCACCACCTCATCGACCACGCCGTGGTGATCGGCGAGACCCGGTTCGTGGACGCGCCGGGCGAGGAGGGCGCCCCGTCGGCGTACACCACCAGGACCCTGGAGTCGACGCGGATGCTGAAGGACGCCGGCTCCAGCGCGTACCTGCTGCACACCGGCGCCTCCAGCTCGGTGCGCGCGGACCTGCTGCGCGCGGCGGGCGGCGTGGACACCCGCCTGAACATGGCGGAGGACACCGAGCTCGGCTACCGGCTCGCGCAGGCGGGCGCGGTGTTCATCCCCGAGCCGGCCGCCCGCGGCCGGCACGTCGGCCCGTCCACGGTCATGCGGCGCGAGCAGGACGTCCACCGGCACAACTGGTCCTACCTGGGCGACCTCGTGCCCGACCTGCGCTGGCTGCGCGGCCATCCGCACCGCCACTGGCTCGTGCCGTACGTGCGGGTGGTCGTGCCCGCGACCACGTACGAGGAGACGCGCGGCGCGGTGGACGCGATCCTGGCGAGCACGCTGACCGACGCGGCCGTCACGATCGTCGGCCCGTGGGGCGAGCTCACGGACGGGCGGCGCGCCTGCCTGGACGAGCCGCTGCTGGACGCCCGCCTCCTCACCCACCTCTACCGGCACGAGCCGCGCGTCTCCTTCGCCGGGGAGGAGCCGCTCTCCGCGGCTCCGGCGCCGTTCCTGCTGCGGCTGCCGGCCGGCTGGGCGCCGGGCGCCGACACGCTGTCCCGGCTCGTACGGCAGGCCGACGCGGACCTGCTCGGCCTGGTCTGCGTGGCCCTCGCCGAGTCGCCGGAGGGCGTGGTCGCGGCCCGCCTGGAGCGCACCGCCGCGTTCTCCCGGGCGGCCCGGCTGAACGGCGTGGCCGACGACCTGGTGGACGAGATGTTCGGGTCGCTGTGGGTGAGCGGGGGCGAGTACGGGCTCGTGCCGGTCGCCGAGGCGGAGTCGCCGGCCGGTGACGCGGCCAGATGGCGGGCCCTGGCGGGCGATCGGCTGGCGGAGGTGAAGAGGCTGCGGGGCGAGGTGGAGAGGCTGTCGGCCGAGGTCGAGCGGCTGTCGGCCGGGCCCGCCGCCGAAGAGGAGGGGCGGCTGACCTCGCTCATCAGGCATCTGAGGAGCGCCGGATGATCGGGGAGCTGCTGGCGGAGATGCCGGGGGCCCGGGTCTTCCTCGCCGGGATCGACGTCTGCGACCTCCCGGGTCCCGCCTCGCCGGCCGCCGCCCGCGCGGCGAACGCGCGGGACGCGGGGGATATCGTGGATCTCGACCGGGACCTGCTTGAGCCGCCGCCCGCCGCCGAGCAGGTGGCCGAGGTGCTGGTGATCGCCGGCACGCCCGCCGACCTGCGCCGGGCCGCCACCCTGCACAAGCTGCTGCCGGAGACGCGCCGCGTGGTCGTGGCCGTCCTGGACACCCCGCCCGCGCACCCCGCGCCGGTGCCCACGCCGACGCCCGCGCACCGCTGGCGCTCGCTGTCCGACCTGCGCGTCCACCGGCCCGAGGACCGGGTGTGGGTGGTGGACGCCCGCTTCTCCGCGCCGACGCCCGCCGGCCGTACCGTGACCGCGACCTCGCGCGCGTTCGCCGGGCACCGGCTCGACGTCATCGCCGCGCCCGCCGCCGCCCTCGCCGGGGTCGGCGCGGCCGACTGGCGGCCGGGCGACCCCAACGCCACGCCCGCCGAGGTGACCGGCCCGGTCCCCGATCGGGTCGGGGCGCCGGGCGGCGACATGGTCCTGCGCACCTCCGACTCCGGGCCCGCGGCGCCGCCCGAGGAGGGCCCCGGCGGCTGGACCGGCGACGAGCGGCCCATCGAGCGGCCCATGGCGCGCGCCGCCACCTGGGAGCGGCTCGGCCGGCCCGGCGGGGCCGCGCTGCCGCTCGCCGACCCCGACGTGCTCGCCGAGCCGTCCATGATCCCGCCCGTGGACGAGCGGCTGGTCAACCCGCAGGGCTTCGTCACCACCCCGTCGCGCGGCATGGCGTCGCTGGAGGAGCGCGAGGGCCGCTGGGCGGTCGTGCTCGACGGCAGGACGGTGACGACGTTCGCCGAGTCGGGCGGCGTCACGGACGCCGACGTGGCCCGCCTCCGGCAGATCCGCGGCGTCGAGGTGGACTGGCGGCACGCCCACAGCGGCCCCCCCGCCGCCGTGCGGGTGCTGGCCGGGCTCGCCGCGGCCGGTGTCCCGCTGGTCGCGGAGTCGGTGCCGCGCTGGGCGGGCGGGCTCGGCGACGACCTGGTCGAGCTGCTGACCGGCCGCCCCGACCTCACCGACGACCTGCGGCGCGAGGAGCACAGCGTCAGGCTGCGCCGGCGGGCCCTGCGCACCCACGGCGTCGCCGCCCGCTGGGAGCAGCTCGGCGCGCCCGCGCCCGCGCCGCCCCTCACGTCCGTCCTGCTCGCCACCCGGCGCGCCGACATGGTCGGCTTCGCGCTGCGGCAGGCGGCCCGGCAGCGCGGCGCGCAGCTTGAGGTCGTCCTCGCCCTGCACGGTGTGCCCGCCGGCCACCCCGACGTGGCCGCGGCGATCGCCGCCCACGACGGCCCCCTCACCGTGTACGAGGCCGACGGGCGGCAGATCTTCGGCGAGGTGCTCAACGACGCCGCCTCCCGGGCGTCCGGCTCGTTCCTGCTCAAGATGGACGACGACGACTGGTACGGCCCGGACTTCCTGTCGGACCTGCTGCTCGCCCACTCCTACTCGGGCGCGCAGGTGGTGGGGACCGTGCCGGAGTTCGTCTACCTGTCCTCGATCGACGTGACCGTGCACCGCAGCCAGGTCACCGAGCAGATCACCAGCTTCGTGGCGGGCGGGACGATCCTGGTGGAGCGGTCGGCGTTCCAGGCGGTGGGCGGGTTCCGGCCGCTGCGCCGCTCGGTGGACACGCAGTTCCAGGAGGCGCTGCAGGCGGCCGGCGGGCAGATCTACCGCACCCACGGCCTGGGCTACGTCCTGCGCCGCGGCCCCGCCGCCAACCACACCTGGCAGGAGCCGATCGGCACATTCCTGCAACGCAACAAGAAGCAGTGGCGGGGGTTCCGCCCCAGCGTCCTCATGGAGCTCGACCGGAGCGGCGCGTCATGACCCTCAAGGAGCTCGACCGGAGCAGCGCATCATGACTCTCATCCCCCGGATCCGGCGGCAGGACTTCGGCGTGCTCACCCCGCCGCCCCTCGGCGGCTGGACCCCCACGCTGACCGTGACGGTCGTCATCCCCGCCCACGACCGCCAGGCGACCCTCGACCTCACGCTCGCGGCGCTCTCGGCCCAGACGTACCCGGCCGAGCTGATGGACGTGGTCGTGGTCGACGACGGCAGCGCGGTCCCGCTGCGCCTGCCCGAGGTCGTGCCGGACGGCACCAAGCTCATCTCCAGCCCGTACGGCGGCTGGGGACGCGCCTGGGCGCTCCAGGCGGGCCTCGACGCCGCCGCCGGCGAGGTCGTCCTCGTGCTCGACGCGGACATGGTGCCCCACCGGACCCACGTCGAGGCCCAGCTCCGCTGGCACCACCTCGCCCCGTACCTGGTGGTGCTGGGCTGGATCGACTTCACCTCCGCCGACGGGCTGCCCGGGCCCGAGGACGTGGTCGCGGCCCTGCGGGCGGGCACGGAGCGCGAGCTGTTCCCGCTCTCGCCGGAGCGCCACGACTGGGCCGAGAAGATCATCGAGGACCACGACGAGCTGCGCACCGCGCCCAGCTCGCTGGCCACGAGGATCCACGTGGGCGCGACGGCCTCGTACCCGGCCTGGCTGCTGCGCTCGATCGGCGGGCTCGACACCTCGCTGGTGCTGGCGGAGGACACCGAGCTGGGGTACCGGCTCACCCAGGCGGGCGCGGTCTTCGTCCCGGACGCCGAGGCGCGGGCCTGGCACGTCGGCCTGCCCACGGCCATGCGGGACTTCGCCGCCCTCAAGCGGTACAACGACCCGTACGTCGCCGACCGCGTGCCGTACCGTCGCTACCTGCGCACGGACCCGGGCCGCCAGTGGCTCGTGCCGTACGTGGACGCGTACGTCCCGGCCGGGGCCTACGAGGACGTACGGGCCAGTGTGGACGCGTTGCTGGGCGCGAGCCTGCCGGACGTCCGGGTCACCGTCGAGGGCCCGTGGACGTCCCTCGGCTCCGGCCGCCGCTCCCCGCTCCGCGACCCCGACCTGGACCTGCGGCTGATCCAGGCCACGTTCGCGCACGACCCGCGGGTCCGCCTCGCCCCGCACCCCGCCTGGCCCGCACCGGCCGGCCCTCCCGCGGACGCCGGAGCGCCGGACGGCGACGACCGGCCGGCCGGCGCTGGAGTCGCCGTCACCGGAGGTGCCGGTGTTCTCGCGGGTGCCGGTCAGGAGCCGCCGCCGGTCGTGCCGCCGTTCCGGTTGCTCGTGCCGCCCGGCTGGGTGCCGGCCCCCGACGCCGTCGAGCGTCTCGTCCAGCGGCTGGAGGAGGCAGACGGCGGCGCCCTGTGCCTGGCGCTGGAGGAGACCGGGGACGGCGTGGTGACCGCCCGCCTGGAGCGGACGGCGGCCCTGTCGCGCGCCGCCCTGGTCGCCCGGCCCGGGGAGCACCTGGACGACGTCCTGGACGAGGTGTTCGGCGTGGAGTGGCTGGACGGCGCGTCGTGGGGCTTCGCCCGGCGCCCGGAGATCTACCCGCCCCGCAGGCGTCCCGTCCCGGAGCACGTCGCCCGGCTGGCCGAGCGTGACAAGGAGATCCTCCTCCTGCGCAAGCGCACGGACGCGCTCCGCACCGAGCTGGCCGAGCAGCGCAGGCAGGCCGGCAAGGCGGCCAGGGACGCGGCGCGCTGGCGGGAGAAGGCCGAGGAGTGGCGCCGCAAGGCCGTGTCCCTCTCCCGGACCCGCGACCGCACCGTCCTCAACCGCACGGTCCTGAGGCGGGCCGTGCGCCGGGTACGCGGTCTCACCTCTCCGGAAGCCTGAGCCCGACGAGCCTCCGGACCGGCTCCAGCGTGGGCCACGGCGGCGGCGATCCGCGCTGTCCTAGTCTGGACACATGCCGGAGTATGTGCGCAGGCGGGCGGCGCCCCGACTGCGCGGGCTGGTGTCCGGCTACTCGGGGTATCGCTGGTCCGGTGCGCCGGGGCTGCATCATGGGCTGCCGTCCACGCATCTGACGCTCGTCGTCTGCCTGTCCGGCACGCTCGACTTCGTGGGACGTCGGCCCGCGTCCTTCGTGTCCGTGGCCGGCGGGCTGCACGACGGTCCGGTCGTGATGTCGCACCATGGCCTGCACTACGGCCTGCAACTGGATGTGCCCTGGCGAGGCGCCCGGGCCTTGCTGGGGGTGCCGGCCGGCGAGTTGGCCGGCGGCGTGATCGGCCTGCCGGACCTGCTCGGCGATCGGGCCGATGAGCTGGTCGAACGGCTGGCCGCCGCGCCGACGTGGCGGCACCGGTTCCGGCTGCTGGACACCACGCTGTCCGGGCTGGCCGACCACGGCCGCGGCGAGCCGCCGGCCGAGGTGGCGCAGGCGTGGCGGCGGCTGACCGAGACCGCCGGGAGCCTGCGCATCGGCGCGCTCGCCCGGGAGGTGGGCTGGAGCCGCCGGCACCTCACCAGCCGGTTCCAGCGTGAGATCGGCCTGCCGCCGAAGGCGGCGGCCCGGGTGATCCGGTTCGAGCGCGCCCGGCGCCTGCTGCGCTCCCGGTCCCGGCCGTCGCTGGCCGAGACCGCGGTCGAGTGCGGCTACGCCGATCAGGCCCATCTGGCGCGGGACTTCCGCGCCCTGGGTGGCCTGACCGCGACGCAATGGCTCGCGGAGTTCCCATCCGTACAAGACCTGGACGCGACCCTGGGCGACGATGGGCCGCATGCCGCGGAGCGACAGCGCTGACCGTCCCTGGGTGTGGCCGGGGCGGCGGAGTCATGATCGCCGCGGCCGCGGACAGGGAGTCCGGAGACATGTTCATACTCGCTTGGAGTCGTCCATGATCGTTAACCGTGTCGTGCCCAACATCCGGTCGGAGGCTGTGCGGGAGAGCCGGGAGTTCTATGGGCTGCTGGGGTTCGAGGAGGCCATGAACCTCGGCTGGATCACGACGCTCGCCTCCCCGTCCAGCCCGGCAGCGCAGATCAGCTTCATGACCGGCGACAGGACCGCACCGGTCATCCCCGACCTGAGCGTCGAGGTGGACGATGTGGACACGGCCTATGCGGTCATGCGGAAGAGCGGCGCGGAGATCGTGCACCCCTTGCAGGACGAGGAGTGGGGCGTCCGCCGGTTCTTCGTCCGCGACCCCAACGGCCGCGTGGTCAACGTACTGAGCCACCGCTGAACGATCGTGGGGGAGCCCGGCTCCCCCACTGTCACAACCCGCCTGAAGCCCGTGCCCACCGACCGCGCTACTCGTCGCCCTCCACGCGCATCACGCTGGCCACCGCGCGGACGATGTCCAGGTCGCGCAGCCCCTCCATGGTCGCCGTCAGCGCGGCGTCCGTGGCGCGGTGGGTGACGATGACAAGCTGGGCGTCGTCGCCGTGGCCCTCCTGGCGTACGGTCTGGATCGAGACGTCGTGCGCCGAGAACAGCTCCGCGACGCGCGCCAGCACGCCCGGCTTGTCGGCGACGTCCAGCGCCACGTGGCAGCGCGTGACCGTCTCGCCCATCGGGTGGACGCTCAGCGAGGCGTACGTGGACTCCTCGGGGCCCCGGGTGCCGGCCAGGCGGTTGCGGGCCACGGCGACCAGGTCGCCGAGCACGGCAGAGGCCGTCGGGGCGCCGCCCGCGCCCTTGCCGTAGAACATGAGCTGTCCCGCCGACTCGGCCTCCACGAACACCGCGTTGTACGCCTCACGCACCCCGGCCAGCGGGTGGGACCTCGGGATCATGGCCGGGTGGACCCGCACGCCGACGGAGCGGCCGTCGTCGGAGCGGGCGCAGATGGCCAGCAGCTTGATGACGTAGCCCATGGCCTTGGCCGAGGCCACGTCCGTGGCGGTGATCTCGGTGATGCCCTCGCGGTGGACGTCGGCGGCCGTCACCCGGCTGTGGAAGGCGAGCCCGGCGAGGATGGCCGCCTTGGCGGCGGCGTCGAAGCCCTCGACGTCGGCCGTGGGGTCGGCCTCGGCGTAGCCGAGCGTCTGGGCCTCCTCCAGGGCGTCGGTGAAGGACGCGCCGGTGGAGTCCATCTTGTCGAGGATGTAGTTGGTCGTGCCGTTGACGATGCCGAGCACGCGCCGCACCCGGTCGCCGGCCAGCGACTCGCGCAGCGGGCGCAGCAGCGGGATGGCCCCGGCGACGCTGGCCTCGAAGTACAGGTCGCCGTTGCCGGCGCGGGCGGCCTCGTGCAGGGTGGCGCCGTCCTCGGCGAGCAGCGCCTTGTTGGCGGTGACGACGGACTTGCCCCGGCTCAGCGCCGCCACGATGAGCGAGCGGGCCGGCTCGATGCCGCCGATGACCTCGACCACGATGTCGATGTCGTCGCGGGTGACGAGCGCCTCGGCGTCGGTGGTGAGCAGCTCCGGGGCGACCTCGACGTCGCGCTTGCGGCCCAGGCGGCGCACGGCCACCCCGGCCAGCTCCAGCGGGGCGCCGACGCGGGCGGTCAGGTCGCCGTCCTGCTCGTGCAGGAGCCGGATGACCTGCGAGCCGACGACGCCGCAGCCCAGCAACGCGACCTTCAGCGGTTTCACAGCTGCCCCCTCAACAGGTCGTCCTCGGTCTCGCCCCGCACGATCACGCGGGCCTCGCCGTCGGCGACGGCGACCACGGCGGGCCTGGGCAGGTAGTTGTAGTTGCTCGCCAGCGAGCGGCAGTAGGCGCCGGTCGCGCCGACGGCCAGCAGGTCGCCGGGGGCGAGGTCGGACGGCAGGAAGCAGTCGCGGACGATGATGTCGCCGCTCTCGCAGTGCTTGCCGACGACGCGGCTGAGCATGGGCTCGGCCGTGCTGTCCCGGCTGGCGAGCGTGACCGCGTAGTCGGCGCCGTACAGGGCGGTGCGGATGTTGTCGCTCATGCCGCCGTCGATGCTCACGTACGTGCGCAGGCCCTCGACGTCCTTGACGGTGCCGACCTCGTAGAGGGTGACGCCGCCGGGGCCGACGATCGCGCGGCCGGGCTCCACGGTGAGGCGGGGCACCGGCAGCCCGGCGCCCGTGCACTCCTTGGCGACGATCTCGCGCAGCCCGTCGGCGATCTCCTTGACGTCGGGGGCCTCGTCCTCGTCGACGTACGCGATGCCGTAGCCGCCGCCGAGGTCGAGCTCGGGCAGGACCACGCCGTGCTCGTCCTTGATCTGCACGAGCAGCCCGGCCAGGCGGCGGGCGGCCACCTCGAAGCCGGCCGTGTCGACGATCTGCGAGCCGATGTGCGAGTGGAGGCCGACGAGCTCCAGGGACGGCAGCGCGAGGATGCGGCGCACGGCCTCGGCGGCGGCGCCGGCGCTGAGCGACAGGCCGAACTTCTGGTCGTCGTGGGCCGTGGCGATGAACTCGTGGGTGTGCGCCTCGACGCCGGTGGTGACGCGGATCATCACCTTGGGCCGCTTGCCGTGCTCGGCGGCGAGGTGGCCGAGCCTGGCGATCTCCTCGAAGGAGTCGACCACGATGCGGCCGACGCCTACCTCCAGGGCGCGGGTCAGCTCGGCGACGGACTTGTTGTTGCCGTGCATGGTGATGCGCTCGGGCGGGAAGCCGACGCTGAGCGCCACGGCCAGCTCGCCGCCGCTGGCGACGTCGAGGCCGAGGCCCTCGTCGTCGAGCCAGCGGACGATCTCCTTGCAGAGGAACGCCTTGCCGGCGTAGTGGACGTCGGAGCCGGCGAAGGCGGTGACGTAGTCGCGCATGCGCGAGCGGACGTCGTGCTCGTCGAGGACGAACAGCGGCGTGCCGTGCTCGCGGGCGAGGTCGCGGACGTCGACGTGACCGATCGTGAGCGCGCCATCGGTCCGGCCCGACGTTCGGGGCCAGATCGCGGGGTTGATCCGGTTGAGGTCGGCGGGCGGGAGCGGCGGGCGCTCGTGCGGCAGCATCTCGGCGTGCCGGTCCCCTGCGGGATGGGCGAATCGACTCACCCGATCGAGGCTATCGGAACAGTCCAACCACCAGGACCCGTTGACCACGTATCGAGACGCGATCAACCCTCCGAAGGGATATTTTTACGACTTTTCGCCTTTTGGCCGGATATTTTCTGGATCATAGGCGGTCGGGTCCCGGCAGGACGTCCTCCACGGCCCGCGCCAGCCGCACCCGGGCCGTGTGCAGCGGCGACGGCGCCTCGTCCCCCACCGGAACGGCCGGGGCCAGCTCGTGCGCGTCGTGGTACGCCGTCGCCAGCCGCACCGCGTAGGACGCCCAGAAGGACGCGGCCCGCGCGGGCCTGGCCAGCCGGCCCGGCAGCTCCGCGAGCACCCGCAGCACCGCCCGGTCGCGCGGGTCGTCGAGCAGCTCCGGCCGAAACCCCTCCTCCGGTACGCCGAGGTCACGTGCCCAGCGCCGCACCGCCGCGGCCCGCGCGTGGGCGTAGCGCACGGCGAAGCCGGGGTTGTCCCAGGTACGCGGGAAGTCGGGCCACGGGTCCGGCAGGGACAGCGGCCGGACGGTCTCGACCAGCGCCCCGGGGACCTCGACGGTGATCCGCAGGAACCCGTTCGGGCGCTCTTCCACCGCGGCCACCCCGGCGACGGCCCGCACCCGCGCGGCCAGCCCGGCGGCGGGCACACCGAGCCGCCGGGCGGCGGCCGACAGGTAGGCGGCCTCGCGGTCCCACGTCCCCTCGGGGGCCGGCGCCTCCCCCAGCACCTCGGCGACCCGCTGCTCGGGCGTCATGCCACCGACCCTACGGCCCCCGAAGGACACCGCTCAGATGAGCGCGTGCGGCTCGGCGGAGCCGTACTCCACCAGGTGGGCCGCGCCCAGCAGCCAGCGGTCCTCGTCGCGCACGCGGACGTAACCGAACCGGTCGGCGGAGAACACCTTGACCCCGTCGGCCCGGCACTGGCGCATGAGGACGTCGTCCCAGCCTTCCGTGAGGTCGGCGAAACCGAGCTGGCGCAGGGTGTTGCGGCGGGCCAGCAGTGTGGCCCCGGCCACCTCCGGCAGGTAGGAGTACTCGGCCTCGGGCCGCTTGAGCAGCGTGGCCTGAGGCTTGCGCAGGTGGGCGTAGTAGGCGGCCTTGCCGACGATGTCGGCGGTGCTGAACAGGAAGGCGCGGCGCAGGTCGGCCAGGTAGTGGATGCCGTAGACGTCGCGCGGGTCCATGACGCCCACCAGGTCGGCCTCGCACAGGTCGAGGCCGCGGCCGAGCATGGCCCCGGCGGACAGCGACGGGTCGAGGTGGCGGAAGAGCACCTCGGTGCCGGACATGACGTCGCGGGCCCGCTGCTCGGCCTCGGGCGGCCCGAACACGATGAGCTGGGCGGGCCGTACCGACTGCCGGGCGACCTGGGCGAGCGCGTGCTCCAGCAGGAAGCGGTCGAGGACCGGCAGCAGCAGCGACACCTCCAGCGTCGCGCGGGCGCTGGGCAGGCCGATCGCCTCCAGCAGGTCGTCGATCCGCTCGGTCATCGTGCCGCCGTCGTAGGCGCGGCGCAGGGCGGCGTGCGCCCGCCGCGAGTCGGGCTGGTCGCCGATCGGCGTGCCGCAGGCGGCGAGCTCCGCGAGCCGCCACGGCGGGGTGCCGGGCGGGCAGTCGACGGCCGCGGGCCAGCGGTAGGAGGTGAGCACGTCGGGGTAGGTGAGGTGGCCCGGAAGGAGCTGGTCCAGGGTGAGCACCCGGTCGATGCGCCCGCCGGAGAGCGGGATGGGGTTGTGCACGCGTGGCTGGACGCCGAAGGACAGGCGCGGCCACCCGGTGGCGGGGTCGGTGCTGAAGCGGTGCTCGAACAGCCCGGCCGCGGCGCGGTAGGGGGCCACGTCGCCGCCCGTGTGCCAGAACACCGTGCGGATGCCCCGCTCGGCGCACCAGGCGAGCAGCGCGCGCAGCCCGTCGCCGGGCTCGCCGGTGATCTCCTCGGCCCACGGCCCGCTCCTGACGGACTCCACGACGAGCAGGTGCGGGACCTCCTGCGGCAGGACCCTGGCGAAGTCGCGCGGGGTGAAGCCGGTCGTCTGCCGCCACTCGTAGCGCAGCAGCGCCTCGGCGTGCGGGTCGGCGACGACCGCCGCCGTGAGGTGGGGGCGCGTGTTGGGGCCGGTGGGGATCCGGTACGGCTTGAGCTTGAAGGAGTGGCCGCCCAGCGTCCGCGTGGAGGTGGTGGCCTGATAGGCGGCGCCCGGCCGCTCGTCCTTGGCCCGCTGGACGGCGACGGGCCGGCGCTTGGGCGCGCTGGGCCGCTTGACCGGCTTGGCGGCGCCCTTGAGCCCCTTGGCCAGCAGCACGGGGTTGCTCTTGCCGCTCCGGATGGCGTCACCGAGGCGGTTCCAGCGGGCGACCTTGATGGAGGACAGCTTCCAGTTGGCGACCTCGGCCTGGTAGCGCTGCTCGGCCAGGTCCTTGCGGAGCTTCTCGGCGGCGGCGCGCTCGTCCTCCAGCCGCTCCTCGGCCTCGGCCAGCCGCTCGGCGAGCGCCTTGGCCTCCTCGGTGCTCCGCTCGGCCTCGGCCAGGCGCGCCTGGGCGGCGTCGAGCAGCCGGGCCAGCTCGGCCGCGTGCTCCGCCTGCGCGATCGCGTCACGCAGCGCGCGCCTCGTGCTCTCCAGCTCCGTGCTCACCAGACCTCCGTTCGCCAGCCCGGCAAAGGATACTCTTCTGCGGAAGCGTCTCGAAGGGATGAGATCCGGTGCAGTTCAACGTGCGGCCCTACGTCTGCGGCGCTCTCGGCCGGATCGATCCCGTCGTGCTGGGCAAGCTCACGGGCGCCGGGCCGCGGGTGCGCCCCGCCCTGCAGATGCCCGGCGCCGCGCTGTTCAGCTCGGCCCCGCTGCCGCCGTACCACCGGGCGGAGGGCTCGTTCGCGTTCGCCTGGGGCGAGCGCAGGCCGTCCGGCTCGCCGGCGGGCGGCTGGATGACGGTGGCGGAGACGTACGAGACGCCGGGGCTGATCGGCGAGGGCGAGCGGGTCACCCTGCACGCCGGCGCGCTGGGCCTGGTCGACGTCTACTACGTGCGGCTGGGCGAGGCCGTCTACTTCTCGTCGCTGATCCAGCCGTTGCTGGCGCTGGTGCCGGTGGAGATCGACTGGGCGGCGTGGGCGTCGATCCTCCAGGTGACGTTCCCCCTGGGCGAGGCGACGCCGTTCGCCGGGGTCAGGCGGCTGCCGGGCTCGGGCGCGCTGGTCGCCGACCAGGACCGGCTGGCCACCGAGCGGCGGCTGCCGCGCTGGCTGCGCGGCGAGCCGTACGAGACGTGGATCAGCGCCGGCGAGCTGCTGGAGATCCTGCACGAGGTCTACAAGGACTACGAGGGGCGCAGGCTGCTCGTGCCGGTCAGCGGCGGCTACGACTCGCGGCTGCTGTGCGCGGTGGCCGTGGCGCGGGGCGCCGACGTGGAGTCGTGGACGACGAGCCCCGACGACGGCACCGACACCGACATCGCGTTCGCGCGGGCCATCACGCGGGAGCTGCGCGTCCCGCACCGGGTGATCACGCAGGACGCCGCCGCGTACCCGGGCGACGCCCGTGAGGTGGCGCGCCGGCTGGAGTACCTGACGCCGCACCACGCCTGGTACGCGCCGTTCGCCAAGGAGGTCCACGGAGCCGGCCGGGTGCTGGTCGACGGCCTGGCGGGCGGCCCGCTGCTGAAGAACTTCATGGTCAGCGGCGCCGCGCTGGAGGCCACGTCGCAGGCCGAGCGGTCGGCGGCGGTGCTGCGGTCGCTGAGCCTGGGCGAGCCGTCGCAGCCGTTCCTGTCGCCGGGGGCGCGCGAGTGGATCGAGGAGGCGGTCGGGGAGCAGTTCGCCGCGGCCACCTCGATGTTCCACGGGCACCGGGCGGAGCTGCCCCTGTCGGTGCTGCACACGCGGACCGTGCGGGGCATCGCGCGTTCCGCGGTCAACCTGGTGGGGCCGGAGGCGTCGTTCGCGGCCCCGTTCGTCCACCCGGACTTCTTCGACGCGGCGCTGTCGGTGGGCGTGGCCCGCAAGGACAAGGGCCGTTTCTACCGCGAGCTGCTGCACGCGGCCGACCCGCGCGTGGCCGCGCTGCCGTCCACGAACGTGGTCAAGCAGCCGCTGCGGCGGGTTCCGCTGCGCTCCACCGCCGCGCCCGCGCGCGTGTACGCGCACGGCATGCTGCAGACGGTCGCCGAGCGGGTTCCGGCCCTGTTGTCGGAGCAGATGCACGAGGTCGTGTGGGGCGGCCCGGACGCGCTCACGCGCTTCGGCGGCTGGAACGACAGGTTCTGGGTGCGCGGGCTGGTGCTGCTCGGCCTGTGGTTGAACGACTTCGAGAACGATCTCGGCGAGCTCGCCCCGCCCTTCTAGATGAACTCATGGTAACAGGACGATTACATATGGATCTCCTGGGTACGACGAGATCACGGCACAACCGGGGTTCCGGAAAGCCCTCGGGCTGGTAGTGTTCGGCCCGTAAGCGCCGCATCAAGCGGGCACCGGATCACAAATCCGGTCCCGTCAAGGGCATGAGGTTCGCAGGGATGACGACCTCAGGCGGCGCGGTCACCAGATAACAACGCCGGGGAACCGGTGACTCCGTCCTGCCCACATCTCCTTCTGTGAGCGACACATGATCAACGCATCCCCATCACCGGAGCCAGTTTCCGAGACCTTCGTCTCGGAGGATCCCTCCTGGTACAAGCGGGCGGTGTTCTACGAGGTTCTCGTCCGGGGGTTCAAGGACTCCAACGGCGACGGCACCGGAGACCTTCGCGGTCTCATCGAGAAGCTGGAATATCTCGAATGGCTCGGCGTCGACTGCCTGTGGCTGTTGCCGCTGTACGAGTCACCGCTGCGTGACGGCGGGTACGACATCTCCGACTACATGAAGATCCTGCCCGACTTCGGGGATCTCGGGGACTTCGTCCAGCTCATCGAGTCGGCCCACGAGCGTGGCCTGCGCATCATCACCGACCTCGTGATGAACCACACGAGCGATCGGCATCCGTGGTTCCAGGCATCCCGGCACGACCCCGAAGGCCCCTACGGCGACTTCTACGTCTGGGCCGACGAGCCGACCGGCTACCCGGACGCGCCGATCATCTTCATCGGGGCCGAGGAGTCCAACTGGACCTACGACCCCGTGCGCAAGCAGTACTACTGGCACCGCTTCTTCCACCACCAGCCGGACCTCAACTACGACAACCCGGCCGTGCAGGAAGCCATGATCGAGGTCCTGAGGTTCTGGCTGGACCTCGGCATCGACGGCTTCCGCCTGGACGCCGTGCCGTACCTGTTCGAGCGGGAGGGCACCGCGTGCTCCGGCCTGCCGGAGACGCACGCGTACCTGAAGAAGATCCGCGCCGAGGTGGACCGCCTCTACCCCGACCGGGTGCTGCTGGCCGAGGCCAACGGCTGGCCCGAGGACGTCGTCGAGTACTTCGGCGACCCCACCACGGGCGGCGACGAGTGCCACATGGCCTTCCACTTCCCGCTGATGCCGCGCATCTACATGTCGGTCAAGAAGGAGACGCGCGAGCCGATCTCCGAGATCATGTCGCGCACGCCGAAGCTGCCGGACAAGGCGCAGTGGGGCATCTTCCTCCGCAACCACGACGAGCTGACGCTCGAGACGGTGTCGGAGGAGGAGCGTGACTACATGCACGCGGAGTACGCCAAGGACCCGCGCATGCGGGCCTACCTCGGCATCCGCCGCCGGCTCGCGCCGCTGCTCGACAACGACCGCGATCGCATCGAGCTGTTCACGGCGCTGCTGCTGAGCCTGCCCGGCTCGCCCGTCATGTACTACGGGGACGAGATCGGCATGGGCGACAACATCTGGCTGGAGGACCGTGACGCGGTCCGCACGCCGATGCAGTGGAGTCCCGACCGCAACGCCGGGTTCTCCTCGGCCGACCCCGGGCGCCTCTACCTGCCGGCCGTCATGGACCCGATCTACGGCTACCAGGCGGTCAACGTCGAGGCGCAGCTGCGCAACCCCGGCTCGCTGCTCCACTTCACGCAGCGCATGCTGGAGATCCGGCGCGAGCACCCCGTGTTCGGCACCGGCGCGTACACCGAGATGTGGTCCTCCAACACGTGCGTCCTGACGTTCGTGCGTGAGGAGGGCGACGACGTGATGCTGTGCGTGAACAACCTGTCGAAGTTCCCGCAGCCGGTGGAGCTGGACCTGCGCCGCTTCGCCGGGAAGACGCCGGTCGAGGCGCGGGGCGGGGTGTCGTTCCCGCTGATCGGCGAGTCGTCGTACACCCTGACCCTGCCGGGTCACGGTTTCTACTGGTTCGCCCTGAAGGGCTGACCTACCCGTTTCGCCCTGAAAGGCCGCCAGCGGCGCTCAGGGACGCGAGGAGGGGACAGGTGCCGGTCACCGCGTGGCGACCGGCACCTGCGCGCGTGCGGCCCGCCTGGCCGGGATGAGCGCCACCGCGAGCGACGCCCCCACGGCCACGAGCACGGCCAGCGTCATCGTCAGCGGCGACGGCGAGCGGCCGATGCCGGCCCCCACCCCGCTCGTGTGCCCCTGCAGATCGATCAGGCCCGTCACCACCGACATCCCGGCCGCCGCGCCGACCGCCACGCCCACCACGACGAGCAGGCCCGTGCCGGTGACGAGCGTGGCCATCACCTGCCGTGGCGTCAGCCCCATGGCCTTGAGCACGGCCAGGTCGAAGGCGTGGTCGCGCAGCCCGAGCGCGCTGGCGGTGAGCAGGTTGGCCAGGCCGATCAGCGCCAGGACGGCGATCAGAGCCACGATCACCACCCGGATGACCGAGAGCCGGTCGGCGGGGTTGACCACCCGCTGCACGTCCAGGCTCTCCCCCGACTCGGCCAGCAGCCTGGCCCGCACCTCGGCCGGGTCGGCGCCGGGACGCAGCGCCAGCGCGTAGTACTCCGGCGGCACCGAGTCCTTGGCCGCCAGGGTGTCGATCCCCACGGACAGCACCTCGCCGTCGAGGTCCGGCTCCAGGGCGCGGCCCACGATGCGCACGATGAGCGGCGAGCCGCCCACGGTCAGCCGCACGCGGTCGCCGATCCGGACGCCCAGCAGGTCGAGCAGCCCCTGCCCGGCCACGGCCTCGCCCGGCTGGGTGAACGTGCGGCCCTCGACCACCGGGAACGGGTACGGCTCGGCGGTGGTGCCGAGGGCCCGCACCCGCACGGAGCGGGCCTCGCCGGGGGCCAGGGCGTTGACGTCGGTGCCCGGGTAGAGGGCGCTCACGCCGGGGTCGCCGGCCGCGAGGCGCTGCGCCTCGGCCGCCTCCAGCTTGCCGGGGCGCACATACAGGGAGGCGTGCTGGCCGACCTGCTCGGGATGGCTGAGGAAGTTGTCGAGGGTGGACCAGACGCCCAGCCCGATCGTGATCATCATCATCGGCACGGCCAGCCCGAACGCGGTCAGGAACGCGGGCAGCCGCCGGGTGAAGGCGTCGCGGGTGCCGAGGATCAGGGCGGGCGGCAGCCGTACGAGCAGGGCCAGGCGGGCCAGGCGCGACAGGTGGCCGCGCGGCGGGGCCGCCGGGACGTCGGGGATGGGCGGGGTGCGTCCGCCGCGCCAGGCGGGCAGCCCGACGGCGGCCAGCACCCCGAGCGCGGTGCAGCCGACGATGGTGAGCACCGGCACAGGCGCGACGGAGGTGGTGCCCAGCGCGGCCACGGTGCCCGCCCAGCCGGCCAGGGCGCCGACCCCGATGCCCAGCAGGCCGAGCGCTCCGTGCTCGGCCAGCAGCAGCAGCGTCACCTGGCCGCCGGTGAACCCCATGGACTTGAGCGTGGCCAGGTCGCGGAGCTGGCCGAGCACCCGGCCGCCGGCCGCGTTGGCCAGGGCGAGCGCGGCGGCGACCATGCCGACCACCCCGAACAGCGCGAGCAGCGTGCCGAGCAGCCGGTTGTCGAGCTCCATGGCCGCCCGCACCTCGCGCCAGGTGTAGACGCGCTGAAGCTGGTCCTCCAGCATGACGACGACGCGCTGCGAGACGATCTGGGCGGCCTCCGGGTCGGACAGGCGCAGCCCGGTCACCCACTCGCTGCGGCCCAGCATCGGCTCGATCCGGTCCAGCATGGACGGCAGCACCCAGGCCAGGCCGGGGGTCCACTCGGGGTAGAAGCCCTGCTCGGCCGAGTCGGCGATGCCGCGCACGTACAGGGTGTGGCGCTCGCCGCTGAGCGCGATGACCGTGAGCGGCGAGCCGGTCTTCAGGCGCAGCGCGGTGGCGAAGGACCGCTCGACCACGACGCCGTCGACCTGCGACTGGTCGAGCCACCGGCCCTCGGTGACGACGGGATGGGCGACCTGCGCGCCAGCCGAGGGCAGCGCGCGCAGCGCCGCCGGCTCCTTCTTGCCGTCGCGGGCGACGGTGACGGGCGCCGACCGGTACGGCCCGGCGACGCGGGTGACGCCGTCGATGGCCCCGACCCCGTCCGGCGGGCTGTCCTTGGTGTAGAGCCACACGTGGGCACCGTTGGTCTGGGCGAACAGGCTGCGCCACGGGTTGGTGCCGTCCTCCAGCAGGGTGACGGCGGCGATGAGGGCGGCCACGATGCCGGCCACGAGGAGCACGGTCAGCGCCGCCTGGCCCTTCCTGGCCCGCAGGTCGGCGGCGATCCACCGGCTCCCGGCCCGCACGGTGCTCATCCCGGTGCTCATCCCGCTGGTCGTCTCGGTGCTCATCGCAGGTCGATGACCTCGCGGGCCGTTCCGGTGCGCCGGCGCGCGATGCGGCCGTCGTCGACGATCTGCCCGTCGAACAGCGACACCAGGCGGTCGGCCAGGCTCGCCACGCGGGCGTCGTGGGTGACCATGACGATGGTCTGGCCCTGCTTGTGGACCTCGCCGAGCAGGCGGAGCACATCACGGGTGTTGCGGCTGTCGAGGTTGCCCGTGGGCTCGTCGGCCAGCAGCACGCTGGGCTTGTTGGCCAGCGCGCGGGCGAGCGCCACCCGCTGCTGCTCCCCGCCGGAGAGCTGCGCGGGCGCGGCGTCGGCCCGGTCGCCGAGGTTGAGCGCGTCGAGCAGGCTCTCGCGGCGCTCGCGGGCCTCCTTGGGGGAGACGCCGGCCAGCAGGGCGGGCAGCTCGACGTTGTCGGCCACGGTCATGTTGGCCACGAGGTTGAAGAACTGGAAGACGAAGCCGACCTTCTTGCGGCGCAGCATCGCCCAGGCGCTCTCCGAGAGGGTGTCCACCCGCCGGCCGTCGAGCCAGATCTCGCCGCTGGTACGGGTGTCGAGGCCGCCGAGCATGTGGACGAGCGTCGACTTGCCGGAGCCGGACGGCCCCATGATCGCGACGAACTCGCCCGGCTCGACCTCCAGGTCCACGCCCCGCACGGCCGGCACCGGCACCGCGCCACCGGAGTAGATCTTGACCAGGTTGACCGACTTCAGCACGGGGCTCATGCCAGATCCTCCTGGCAGCGCTCCAGCCAGTCGAGGTCGGCCTGGAGGTGCAGCATGGCGCCCTCGATGAGCAGTCCGGCCACCCGGTCCCGGGGGTCGGTGCGCGAGAGCAGGTCGTTGAGATCCGCCATGAGGGAAAGATAGTGCCGCCGCTGACGACTGATGAGCGCCATGCGGTCGGCGATGCCGGTGAGCGGGGCGAGGACGAGCTTCATGAAGAACTCGTCGCGCACCCGCGGACCCTCGGTGGGCTCCTCGACCCAGGCGGTCAGGGATTCGCGGCCCTTGGCTGTCAGATAGTAAACCTTCTTGTTCGGCCGGTTGGACTGCTCGACGTCCACCGCCCTGACCAGGCCGTCCTTCTCCAGCCTGCCGAGCGTCACGTATATCTGGCCGATGTTGGGGGAAGGGTAGGCGGACCCGAAGGTCTGCTCCAGAGCCTGCTTCAGCTCGTATCCGTGCGCCGGCTCCTTGGCCAGCAGGGCGAGCAGATGAGGCCGCACGCCTCACCCCCTTCCCTTGCGTTACGTGAGCGTTACTAGGCGATCCGTTGACCGACACATTACCTGTGTGCATAACATGAATGCATCTACCTAACACGTATGTAATCCCGAGAAACGTGGAGGTAACAGGGTGCTTCGCTCTGTTCCGCTTGTCCTGGCCGTCCTACTGGCGGCCGGATGTGCCGGGACGGGCGACGAGGGCGGTGGCGAGACCGGGACCGGCGGTACAGGCCCCATCACGTTCGCCACCGGACGCGACACCACGGCGTACCTGCAACCCCTGCTGGATCGCTGGAACGAGGCCCACCCGGCCGAGAAGGTGACGCTCCTCGAACTGCCCGAGGCCGCCGACGAGCAGCGCGCGCAGATGGTGGCCAACCTCCAGGCCCGCAGCAGCCGGTACGACGTGCTCGGACTGGATGTTGTGTGGACCGCGGAGTTCGCGGACAACGGCTGGATCATCCCCCTGGAGCGCGGGCTCTTCCCGCTCGACAGGTTCCTGCCGACGGCCGTGGAGACCGCGGTCTACAAGGACAAGCTCTGGGCCGTGCCGTACACGACCAACGCGGGGCTGCTCTACTACCGCACCGACCTCGTGAAGAGGCCGCCGAGAACCTGGGCGGAGCTTCGCGAGCACGCACAAGAGGTCAGAAAAAAGCTCGACATAGAGGGTTACGCCGGCCAGTTCCTCGCCTATGAGGGGCTGACCGTCAACTTCATCGAGGCCCTCCAGTCGGCCGGCGGGCAGATCGTCAGCCCGGACGGCACGAAGGTGGCCCTGGACCCGGCCAAGGCGAGCACCACGCTGAAGTTCCTTCAGCGGGGGCTGCGCGAGGGCTGGATCCCCAAGGAGTCACTGACCTACAAGGAGGAGGAGACGCGGCTGGCCTTCCAGGACGGCCGGCTCGCCTTCGCCCGCAACTGGCCGCACGCCTACGGGCCGGCCAGGGCGAAGCTCGGCTCCAAGGTCGGCGTCACGCGCCTGCCTGGTCTGGACGGGCCGGGCTCCAGCACGCTCGGCGGCACCAACCTGGCCGTCAGCGCCTCGTCCAAGCACCAGCAGACCGCACAGGAGTTCATCCGCTACTTCACGGGCCTGGACAACGAGCGCCGGGTCCTCACCGAGGGGTCCTTCCCGCCGGTGTGGACCGAGCTGTACGACGATCCGGAGCTGATCAGGCGCTACCCGTACCTGCCCGTGCTCAAGGAGAGCATCCTCGCCGCCAAGCTCCGGCCGGCGAGCGCCACCTACAACCAGCTGAGCCTGGTGATCGCCAGTTCGGTCGCCAAAGCGCTCAGTCCTCCTTACGACGAGTCCGCCGACGACGTCGCGGACTCGATGAGATCCGAACTCGAAGAGATCATCAGAACCCAGTGAGGGAAGTCATGGCAAAAGCCAGAGCAGCAGTCATCCTGGCAGGGCTCGCCGTAGCCGTCGCCGCCTGCGGCAACGCGCCGACGGCGTCGGAGCCCACGGCGTCGAGTTCGGCGAGCGCCGCCGGCGGCGCGAAGACCCTCGAAGGGGTCAAGCTGGAGGTCGCCGCCAAGTGGACCGGTGACGAGCAGAAGAACTTCGAGCAGGTGCTCAAGGCCTTCTCCGCCAAGACCGGCGCCAAGGTGACCTACGCCTCCACCGGCGAGGACACCGGCGCCTACCTCGGCCCGCGCATCCAGGGCGGCAGCCCGCCCGACGTGGCCATCCTGCCGCAGCCCGGCCTGGTGCAGCAGTACGCCAAGCAGGGCGCGCTCAAGCCGCTGACGGACGCGGTCTCCAAGGAGATCGACGCCAACTACACGCCGTACTGGAAGGAGCTGGGCTCCGCCGACGGCAAGGTGTACGGCGTGCTGATCAAGGCGGCTCACAAGTCGCTGGTGTGGTACCGCACGCAGGCGTTCGACGACGCCGGCGTCCAGCCGCCCACCACCTGGGACGAGCTGATGAAGGCCGCTCAGACGATCGCCGACTCCGGCACCGCGCCGTTCTCCCTCTGCGGCGCGTCGGCCTGGACCCTGACCGACCTGTTCGAGAACGTCTACCTGTCGACGGCCGGCCCCGAGAAGTACGACCAGCTCTCCAAGCACGAGATCCCGTGGACCGACCCGAGCGTGGCCACCGCGCTGGAGAAGATCGCGCAGATCGCCGGCAAGCAGGAGTACATGGTCGACGGAACGTCCGGCACCCTGCAGACGGACTTCCCGACCTGCGCCAACAAGGTCTTCGCCACCAAGAAGTCCGCCATGGTGATCGAGGCCGACTTCGTGGCCACCTCCGTCGTCCAGGCCAAGGCCAAGGTGGGCGAGGACGCCAAGGCCATCCCGTTCCCGAAGGTCGGTGACACCGCCCCCGTCATTCTCGGCGGCGACGTCGCGGTCGCGATGAAGGACTCCCCCGGCGCCATGGCGCTGCTCGAGTTCCTCGCCTCCAAGGAGGGCGGCGAGATCTGGGCCAAGCTGCCCGGCTACCTGTCGCCGAACAAGAACGTCTCCCCCGACAACTACCCCGACCCGCTGACCAAGCAGCTCGGCCAGACGATCGTCTCGGCCGGCGACACGGTTCGCTACGACATGTCGGACCTCGCGCCGAGCGCCTTCGGCGGCACGGACGGCAAGGGCGAGTGGAAGATCCTTCAGGACTTCCTGCGCAAGCCCACCGACGTGAAGGGCGCGCAGAGCGCCCTCGAGGCTGAGGCCAAGAAGGCCTGGAAGTAAAGAGGTATGGCCGTGACCGAACGGTTGGACGGCCCGGCAGCACCGCGCGAGGAGAAGTCCTCGCGCGGCAGCGCACCCGGACCGGCTGATACCCCCCGCACCTCACTACGCCTCGGCCCCTCGCCGGCGGTCGCCATCGCCTTCCTTCTCCCGGCAGCGGTGCTGCTGGGCGTCTGGGTGGTCTATCCCATCGTCTACTCGCTGTTCCGCAGCCTCTTCGACGCCTCGGGCACGGGGTTCGTGGGCCTGGGGAACTACGCCACCATCTTCAGCGACCAGGGGATGCTCACGACGATCAGGAACAACCTGATCTGGGTCGTCGTGGCGCCGATCGTCGTCACCACCCTGGGCCTGATCTTCGCGGTGCTCACCGAGCGGATCAGATGGTCGACGGCGTTCAAGCTGATCGTGTTCATGCCGATGGCCGTCTCGCTGATGGCCGCCGGCGTGATCTTCCGCCTCGTGTACGACGAGGACCCGGGCAAGGGCGTGGCCAACGCCATCCTCACCACCGTGCACGACACGTTCTCCTCCTCGCAGGGCTACCCGGAGGCGCGGGCCCGCGAGGGCGGCGAGTCGCCGGTGGCCACGAAGGACGGCGCGGTCGTCACCACGCAGCCCGTTCAGGCGGGACAGCCGGTGCTGATCCCGATCGTGGGCGTCAAGCCGGCGGTCATGCCGGAGAACGCCCTGGTCGCCAAGGCGCCCACGGGTGGCAGCGGCCTGACCGGCACCGTGTGGTTCGACTTCACCCCCGGAGGGGGCGGCGCCCCCAACCAGGTGGACTCGGGCGAGAAGGGCCTGCCCGGCATGACCGTGGAGGCGGTCAAGGACGGCAAGGTGGCCGGAACCGCCACGACGGCCGAGGACGGCTCGTTCCGCTTCGACGGCCTGCCCGCCGGCTCCTACGTCGTACGGCTGCCACAGGACAACTTCAAGGCCGCCTACAACGGCCTGACCTGGCTCGGCCCGACGCTCATCACGCCGGCGATCATCGGCGCGTTCGTCTGGGTGTGGGCCGGGTTCGCGATGGTGCTGATCGCGGCGGGCCTGGCGGCCATCCCGCGTGACGCGCTGGAGGCGGCCCGCATCGACGGGGCGACGGAGTGGCAGGTGTTCCGCCGGATCACGGTGCCGCTGCTCTCGCCGGTGCTGCTGGTCGTCTTCGTCACCATGATCATCAATACCCTGAAGGTCTTCGACCTCGTCTTCATCATCGCGCCGTCCTCGGTACAGCCACAGGCGAACGTGGTCGCACTGGAGATGTGGCGGGTGGCCTTCGGCGGCGGCAACAACCAGGGGCTCGGCAGCGCGCTGGCGATCTTCCTGCTCATTCTGGTCCTGCCGTTCATGATCATGAATGTCCGCAGGTTCAAGAGGGAGAACGCATGACGACCGCGACAGCCACGGCCGCTCCCGCCGGACTGGAGGCCGGCGCTCCCCGCAGGGGCCTCGCCAGCCGCATCGTCGACCGCCTCGGCAGCGGCGCGGTGCAGGTCATCATGGTGCTGCTCGGCCTGTTCTGGCTGGTACCCACGCTCGGCCTGTTCGTCGTCTCGCTGCGCACGGTGGACGTCAACAACGCCGAGGGCTGGTGGACGATCTTCACCAAGCCCGCCGAGCTGACCTTCAAGAGCTACAGCAGCCTGCTGGCCAGCGGCTTCACCACCTCGTTCTGGAACACCGTGGCGATCACGGTGCCGACCACGATCCTCGTGATCGGCATCGCCGCCATGGCCGCCTACGCCTTCGCGTGGATGGAGTTCAAGGGCCGCGACACGCTGTTCCTCGTCGTGGTGGGCCTGCTCATCGTGCCGATCCAGATCGCGCTGATCCCGGTCGCCGCCATGTACGGCGGCATGGGGATCTTCGGCACGATCCCCGGCGTGGTCCTGTTCCACACGGCGTTCGGCCTGCCGTTCGCCATCTTCCTGCTGCGCAACTTCTTCGTCGGCATCCCGGCCTCGCTGCTGGAGGCCGCGCGGATGGACGGCGCGCCGGAGTGGAAGATCTTCGTCTCGGTGGTGTTCCCGCTGGGCAAGCCGGCGATCGCCTCGCTGGGCATCTTCCAGTTCCTGTGGGTGTGGAACGACATGCTCATCGCGCTGGTCTTCGCCAACACCGAAAGCCAGCCGATGACCAAGGCACTCCAGTCGCAGATGCGGCAGTTCGGGTCGAACGTGGACATCCTCTCCTCGGGCGCGTTCCTCTCGCTGATCATCCCGCTGGTGCTGTTCTTCTCCTTCCAGCGGTACTTCGTCCAGGGCATGATGGCCGGCTCCGTCAAGTAGCCGCCACCGGGCGCCCGCTCCCCCACGCCGGGGGGGCGGGCGCCGCTCTGTGATCATTCCGGTACGGCCGGAGCACCCGAATCGGGCACGGGGCCGTCCCGGACCTCGATAGGCTGATCGGCCATGGCCGGTCGTCCCCTGAACGAAGTCGTCGAAGCCGGATGGGCCCAGGCACTGGAGCCCGTTTCCGAGCGGATCGCCCACATGGGCGAGTTCCTGCGCAACGAGATCGCCGAAGGCAGGCAGTACCTCCCCGCCGGGGCCCACGTACTGCGCGCCTTCAGCCAGCCCTTCGACGAGGTCAAGGTGCTGATCGTCGGGCAGGACCCCTACCCCACGCCCGGGCACCCCATCGGGCTGTCCTTCTCCGTCGCCGCCGACGTGCGGCCCATCCCCGGCAGTCTCCTCAACATCTACAAGGAGATGGAGTCCGACCTCGGGCTCCCGCGCCCCGCCAACGGTGACCTGACCCCGTGGGCGGACCAGGGCGTGCTGCTGCTCAACAGGGTGCTCACCGTGATGCCGGGCAAGCCCGCCTCCCACCGCGGCAAGGGCTGGGAGGAGGTCACCGAGCAGGCCATCCGCGCGCTCGTGGCCCGCGACAAGCCGCTCGTCGCCATCCTGTGGGGCCGCGACGCCCGCAACCTCGCGCCCATGCTCGGCGGGGTGCCGCGCATCGAGTCCGCCCACCCCTCGCCGCTGTCGGCACGCAACGGCTTCTTCGGGTCGCGGCCGTTCAGCCGGGCCAATGAGCTGCTCATCCAGCAAGGCGCGACCCCGGTCGAGTGGAAGCTGCCCTAGCATCGTCGCCATGAGCGATAACGAGAAATTCCTGCGCCTGACGGTCGAGCTGACCGTCGAGGTGCTCGACGTCAACGCGTTGCAGGCCGCCGCGCTTGCCGAGATCCGGCATCCCGACGCCGACCTGTCCGACGAGGAGCGGGCCGAGCAGGCCGAGCTGGTCTCCTCCGACGAGACCGGCGCCTCGGCGTTGCAGTGGCTCATCGAGCCCGACCACGTGCTCCAGCTCGTGGACCACATCGACGAGATCGAGCCGCGCGAGGCCATGCTGGGCGTCGAGCCGTCGGAGGCGCCCGATGACGAAGAGGGCGACGAGGAGCATGCGCACGCCTGACGTGCGGCGGGGGCCCCCGCGCCGGCCCCCCCCGCCCCCCCCCCCCCCCCCCCCCCCCCCCCCCCCCGCCGGGGGGCGGCCGGGGGGGGGGCGGGCGCCCCCCCCCCCCCGGGCGCGGGGGGGGGGGCGGCGGGGCCGGGGGCCCCGCCCGCCCGCGGGGGGCGGGGGGCGGGGGAGGCCCCCCCCCCGGGGGCACCGCGCCCACCGGCCGGGGGGCGGGGGGCGGGG